>JBJOQA010000109.1:0-13752 GCA_046050225.1 Bacteroidota bacterium
CGAATTTTTCTTTTTGCATCTTTCGCTGCGCGATCGATAATATCTAAAAACAATTCGGGCTGCACCAAATTGGTACAGCTGGAAGTAACTAAAAATCCACCCGGTTTTACTAATTTAATTCCGCGCAAATTAATTTCTTTGTACCCCGTTACTGCTTTTTGAATATTGCTTCTACTCTTGGTAAAAGATGGCGGATCTAGCATCACTACATCAAATTGCTTTCCGTCCTTGCTCCAATTTTTCAATACATCAAATGCATTTACACATTGAAAATCACAAACAGCTTCCAATCCATTTAGGGCTGCATTTTTATTGCACATGTCAATGGCCGATTGAGAGATATCCAACCCTGTTACTGATGCGGCGCCAAAATGTGCAGCGCTAATTTCAAAAGAGCCGGTATAACAAAAAGCACCTAAAACATGAGCATCTTTTACAATGCGACTAATTGCACGGCGATTATCCTGCTGATCTAAAAAATAACCCGTTTTTTGGCCGTTTGCAATATCTACATGATATTGAATCCCATTTTCATTGATGATAATATTGGTATCAAATTCGGCTGAAAGAAATCCTTTTTGTTGTTCCAATCCTTCTAATTCGCGTACAGGCACATCGTTGCGCTCATAAATCCCCTTGGGGCTAAACAATTGCTCAATCGCTTTAACAATAGCAGGTTTCCACAAATCGATACCTAATGCCAAGGTTTGAATGACGAAATAATCATTGAATTTATCAATAATGAGTTGCGGCATATCATCTGCCTCACCAAAAATTAATCTACAATTTTCAACATATCCCAATTTTTGGCGATACTGCCAAGCTTGCTCAATACGACGTAAGAAAAAGGCATCATCAATTACT
Organism: Bacteroidota bacterium; assembly: GCA_046050225.1. Taxonomy (GTDB): domain Bacteria; phylum Bacteroidota; class Bacteroidia; order Chitinophagales; family Chitinophagaceae; genus Ferruginibacter. The sequence goes on from JBJOQA010000109.1 coordinate 865, forward strand.
TCATCCTTAACACGGGTTAATAAACGCACATAAATTTGCGATTTAGGATTGGCATATCCCCTTCCGATAAATTTTTTATCAAATGTATATACATCCACAATTTCGCCGGGCTTTACGGCGGCATCTAGGGCTTTACCGGTATTAATTTCGTTGGCAAAAATCCAAGGATGCCCGTTTTCAACACGTCTGCTAATATTTTTATTTAATATGATCGACTTCATAATTGATTGGCTCGAATGCGGGTTTGTATCATTCGAAATGGCTGCAAAGGTAACTTTTAGCATCCACTACTGAAGAATATACCGACTGAAATGGCAAAATTTGCCAATTTGACTGTTTACCTCAGCTTGGCAAACGATTTGACAGTAGTACCTTTGCAAAAAATACCATTATCAAAAACCGACTATTTAATTTTTTCGCTAATAAAAATAACGCAAAGAATATGGATCAACAGCATTCAACCGACGAAGTAATGCAAGAAACCGGCGCAACGCCTGAGGATGTAAATTCGGCAGCAGCCGGAGAAAATCAGGAAAGCGCGGCCGTAAATGAAGAATCAGCCGAAAATCCTGTGGCCAAATTAACGCAAGAATTGGAGGAGCAAAAAGACAAATACATTCGTTTATTTGCCGAATTCGACAATTTTAAGAGAAGAAATGCCAAAGAGCGCGTTGAATTGATTCAAACCGCCGGTAAAGATGTAATTGTTACCTTATTGGATGTTTTGGATGATTGCGACCGCGCCGAAAAGCAAATTCGTGCTTCTGAAGATGCATCACAAACCAGAGAAGGCGTTCAATTGATTTTCAATAAATTGCGCAATACCTTGCAAGCTAGAGGCCTTAAAGCAATGGAAAGCATCGGTACCGAATTTGATGTTGAAAAACACGAAGCCATTACCGAAATTCCGGCACCAACCGAAGATTTGAAAGATAAGGTTATTGATGAAGTGCAAAAAGGATATTACCTAAACGATAAAATCATCCGCTTTGCCAAAGTGGTAGTTGGAAAATAATAATACAATCGCAACCTAAATAATTGTGCAACGCTTGAGTTGTGCAATTTCTTAAACATAGTATGAAAAAAGATTTTTACGAAATACTGGGCGTGACCAAATCTTCCACGCAGGATGAAATTAAAAAAGCATACCGCAAGGTGGCGATGCAATTTCACCCCGATCGTAATCCCGGTGACAAAGCTGCGGAAGAAAAATTTAAGGAAGCGGCCGAAGCTTATGAAATATTAAGTGATACCGATAAGCGTGCACAGTATGATCGTTTTGGCCATCAAGCCTTTTCGCAAGGAAGAGGCGGTGGCGGCGGAGGACACCATGGCGGAATGAACATGGATGATATATTCAGCCAATTTGGAGATATTTTCGGCGATGACAGTCCGTTTGGAAGTTTCTTCGGCGGCGGTGGTGGTGGCGGACGTCGTTCAGGCGGTAGAAGTCGCGGTACCCGCGGCAGCAACCTGCGCATCAAAATCAAGCTCAACTTCGAAGAAATGGCGAAGGGCACGAGCAAAACCGTTAAAGTAAAAAAATACGTTTCTTGCACTTCTTGCAACGGCAGTGGAGCAAAAGATAAAAATAGCATTCAAACCTGTGGCACCTGTGGTGGAAGCGGCCAGGTAAGAAGAGTTCAAAATACCTTCTTGGGCCAAATGCAAACCGTTACAACTTGTCCAACCTGTAATGGTGAAGGTTCTACCGTTACCCATAAATGTACCGCTTGTAAGGGCGAAGGACGTGTTTACGGCGAAGAAACCGTAACGATTGATATTCCGGCAGGTGTTCAAGAAGGCATGCAATTAAGTTTAAACGGAAAAGGCAATGCGGGCGAAAGAGGTGGAAGCAATGGTGACTTGATTGTGCTAATTGAGGAAGAAGCACATGCCCAATTGCATCGCGACGGATTAAATGTGGCATTCGATTTACATTTATCCTTCCCTGAAGCAGTTTTTGGTACCCAGGTGGAAGTACCTACTATCGATGGTAAAGCCAAAATTAAAATTCCTGCCGGTACGCAAAGTGGAAAAATCTTCCGCCTGAAAGGCAAAGGATTCCCTTCCGTAAATAGTTACGAAAAAGGCGATCAATTGATTCATGTAAATATTTGGACACCGCAACAGGTGAGTCATGAAGAAAAAGCTATGCTTGAAAAATTACAAACAAGCGCTAATTTTCAACCAAAGCCAGAGAAAAATGACAAATCATTTTTCGATAAAGTGCGTGAAATGTTTAGTTAATCGCAATAAACGAAAAGAAAATGCCGTGTCAATTGTTATCGACACGGCATTTTTATTTTGAATAGTATTCGGTTAATTTTATTCATCATCGTCACTCGATTTTTTGCGTTTTTTGCCTTTACCATCACCATATAATTTCTTTGCGCCGGCAACTAATTGCACAAATTCTTTTTGCAGATAATTTGCCGGATCCATTGAATTTGTTGCCATTAACTCAATATCCGTCCAACTCGTATTAGTAGGTAAATATTTCGACATCCTTAACTTCAATCCAAACATAGCAACGGCGGTTCCAAATTGTAACTCTTTTTGAATCGACTTAAAAGGCGTCAACATGCCGGTACATTGATGAGCAATTTGCTGAGTACCTTTTCCAAAAGTAGGCTTAAAGCGAAGGGAAACTTCTGCAATAGGTTTGGACATTGCTGCAACAGCAGTTGCATTATCGTCGCTTAATTGAGGCGTTACCTCAAATATGGCCAACACACTGTTGCCACTTCCTATTTCTCCCCCCTCTAAATCTCCCGTACTATCTGCTATCGCATCTTTTTTATTATCGAATCCGATCAAGCGATAATCCTTAACCAAATTGGGATTAAAATGAACATTTAAAAATGCATCCCCGGCAACTGAAAAAAATGTTTGAGTCATTTCTGTTACCAACACTTTTTCCGCTTCGCGGATATCATCTAAATAGGCATAGTTTCCATTACCTCTTTTGGCCAAAGCTTCTAACTTAGAATCTTTAAAATTACCCATACCTACACCTAAACAGGTTAAAAAAACACCGGTTTGACGTTCTCGGGTTACTAAATCTTCTAATGCTTTTTCAGAAACTTCCCCCACGTTAAAATCACCATCGGTGGCAAGAATTACCCGATTGTTTCCGCCCTTTATAAACGACCTTTCGGCGATACGATAAGCTAATCGAATGCCACTTTCGCCCGGTGTGTCTCCTACTGCCGTTAACTCTTCAATAGATTGAATAATTTTTTGTTTTTCACTACCGCTAGTGGGTTGCAACCATACGGTTACTGTACCGCCATATTCAACAATTGAAACGGTATCGATGGGACGCAAATTTTTTACCAGTAATTGAAAGGCAGCCTTTACCAAGGGAAGTCTGTTGGGCATATCCATACTACCCGACGCATCAATTAAAAACACCAAATTACTGGGTGGCACTTTTTCCAAATCCACTTTTTTGGCGTTAATATTCAAATACAACAATCTACTAGCAGGATTCCATGGGCAGTCGGCATATTGAGAGGTAATTTTGAAATACTCGTTCTTATCCGGTTCTTGGTAATTTAGATTAAAGTAATTCAGCAACTCTTCGGTGCGAATGGCATCCGGCGGAACCCGGCTATTCATTTTTAAAAATCGACGGATATTGCTATACGACGCTTTATTTACGTTGAGAGAAAAGCCGGTATTGGGAAATTTTTGACTATTTACCGTTTCGTTTTCAACCAACGAAAAATACGATTCATCACTTAACGACCAAGTGTATTTGGAGGTTAGATGATTGTCTTTAGTAACCGAAATTAATTTAGGACGATTTTTATTGGCATTAGAGGAGAGCGGCTTTAAAATAACTTCTGTATATGCATTTGCCGATACGCCAACTGTTTTTGTTTCGAATCCATCTAAAATCAAGGTGATGGAGTCTTTCATGAATTTACTACTGATGCCAAAGCCACCCGAAGTACCCGAATAGTACAACAGTTTATCAGAATGCAAAGTTATTTTCACATTCTGCAGGTTTTCGTTTTTTTCATCTTTCACCTCTCCCCTCAGATAGTATTGTCCAAAGGTAGGCATGGCAAAAAAACAAGCAACCAGATATGCCAATAGTTGTCTCAATAGGAATTCAATTATAAAAAACTAGATTCAAACATGGATAACGCTCTGAATCTCAGTTGTATTGTGCTTAATCTTCTACAAGCTGATAAATCGCTGCCAGATTTCTACCCAATCCATCATAATCTAACCCATAACCTAACAAAAATTTATTAGGAACGCTAAATCCAAGATAATCAATTGTTAGGTCTTTATGCACCAAAGCTTCCGGCTTGTGCAAAAGTGAAGCAATTTTTAAAGACGCCGGTTGCTGATTAAACAATTGGGGCAAAAACTTATGAAGCGTATTACCGGTATCCACAATATCCTCTATAATTACGACATGACGCCCTTCTAATGGCTCATCCAAACCAATGGAAGTAATTACATTACCCGTGCTTTTGGTGCCTTTATAGGAGGCTAATTTGATAAAACAGATTTCTGTTTCAATGGTAATATATTTAAACAAATCGGCAGCAAACATGAAAGAGCCATTTAAGATGGCAATAAAAATTGGACGCTTTCCTTCGTAATCCTGATTAATTTGTGTTGCCAATTCCTTAATTCTTGCCTCAATGGTAGCAGCATCAATATAGGGCGTAAATTTTTTGTCAATTACTTGAATAAGCGACATATTCTTATTTTTTAGGTTTTTTAGTTATTTGGATACAATTAATTTTTGACCGATGCTCAGATTATCACTATTCAAACCATTCCACTCTTTGATTTGTTGAATAGTAACACCATATTTTTTAGAAATACTGTACAAACCCTCTTTTGGTTGTACTTCATGAATTTTTCCTTGCAATGCAGATACTGTTGCATTAGCGGTGCCATTAGTTGCGGTTGTAACCGGTTGTAAGGCTATTTTTTGCCCCGGTTTTAATATTTCGTTTCCAACACCGGGATTATAGGCCTGAATCATAACAAACTGAACGCCATATGATTGCGCAACATCCGCTAAGGTTTCTTTGTTTTGAGCGATATGAAAAGCACGATCGCCTACTTTGGCTTTTTTTTCTAAGAAAACTAATTGATCTTTTTCTAAAATGCCATCCTTCTCAAAATCATTATACTCCAATAACTTATTTAGTTGAATATTTAGTTGGGTGGCAATGGCCAATAAGGAAGTACCTTTTTCACCAACAATACACTTAATTCCATTTACCGAAGCCGGTGACACCAATTTTTGACTAGCCTCCTTCTCTTCACTTTCCTTCAAAATTTGCGCCATTGGAATTTCTTTATCGTCTTCATATTTACTGGCATCAAATTTAGGAACATCGGCGGCGGCCAAATCTGAATACTGTTGTAAATTATAGGTTTCGATATACTTAATCAAGATGGCAGGGTAACGTGGATTGGTGGCATAACCTGCTTTCTTCAAACCGTGGGCCCAACCTTTATAATCATTTGGATTTAAATCAAACAAAAATGCATAACGACCGTTGCCTCTCAAAAAGTTACTATGATCGCGATAAGACTCTTCCGCATCTTTATAGGTACGAAAACATTCACCAATAGCATCATCATCATGACTTACGCCACCACCCGTCCAGGAGCTTTTGCATTTAATGCCAAAATGGTTATTCGATTTTTTTAATAAAACACTGTTGCCACTTTCTGTTTCCAATAACCCTTGCGCCAAGGTAATAGCAGCGGGTACGCCCATTCGTTTCATTTCGCGTACCGCCAAATCTTTATACGTTTCGATATACTCCTCCGGAGAAACCGTTTGAGCGCCTGCAAAGCCTACGCCAAACAGTAATATCAAGAAGAAAAAGAAGCGCTTAGTCATTATCTATTTTATTTGTAATTGTTAACTTTTGGGAGAACTATTTTTTTCGAATCATCAAGATGCCGTCTCTTACCGTCATCAACACCTGCTCGGTACGAATATCTTGCTGCACGTGTTCATTAAATGCATGTATCGCCTTTGCGTTTTTACCTTTCAGCGGCTCCTCCAATACTTGCCCATGAAACAACACATTATCGGCTAAAATGATGCCACCTGTGCGTAACCGCGGCAAAATTAATTCGTAATAATCAATATACCCAGTTTTATCTGCATCAATAAATACTAAATCCCAAATTTCATCCAAATCAACAATAATATTTTGGGCATCACCAACATGCAATGTAATTTTTTCTTTATATAACGATTGGTTAAAAAAAGTTTGTGCCGTTGCTGCATCCTCCTCCCTTACTTCAATGGTATGTAATTGCCCTTCGGGCGATAAGCCGGCTGCTAAACAAAGTGCGCTATAACCGGTAAAAGTGCCAATTTCTAAAACGCGCGCTGGTTGCATGAGTTGGCTCATCATACGTAGCCATGCACCCTGTACGTTTCCGCTTAGCATATGCGCTTTGGGGTGATGCGCTTGGGTATACAAAGCAATTGCTTGCAATAACTGATCTTCAGGAGAAGAAAATTGTGCAGCGTATGCCTCAGCCATTGGATGTATCAATTCCATGAGGGCAAAGATAACCAAGTTGCGCAGAGCTGCAACAATCAAGCATCTACAAAATTCTTCTTACCATACTGCAAGGCTATCCTGCACACCACATAAATCATTCAGGTAGGCTATTATTCTCTAACTTGTTGTATTTCTTCCATTTTACGCCCGTCTATAATTACTTTAGAAGCGCCGGCTCTTTGGGTAATGACTTGTTTACCAATTTCTTGCAAGCCCTTACTTTCGTATATTTTCATGGCAGTGGTAACATCAATGGCTTGACGGGTTTGTTCATCCAAATCAAAGGTTAGGGTGATAAAATTTAGATGCACGCCTAATGGCTCTAACACCTTATTGCTTTCGTTTAATAAATGTGCTTCCATATCACTTTGGTCAAGCTCAACGATATCTGCATTGATAAATACACCTTTGGCCACATCCTTAATTCTTTTGTCGATGACCATATTTTCGGCACCCTCAAATGCACTACCAATAGCTTCTTCATTGTCGGCATCGGTATTGGCTTTTCCTAGATACTTGGCTTGCTTGATAAAAGCCAAGGGTGAAACAATCGAATAATCATAATCGATATGCACATTGGCTCTTACTCGATCTTTTAAATTGGAGATAAATTTACATTCGCCTTGCATCGGGTAATTGGGAATTACCACTTTCATATAGCAGGCATTTAACCCGGCTTTGGGCACTGCTTCTCCGGCCTTTATCTCTTCCCAAGTCATACCACAATCACTTGAAACCACTACTTGCTGGTTAGACTTTGCGTAATTACAACTTCCGAGTAATACCGTTCCAAATAAACCTACACAAACCATCAACCATATTCCGGTTTTACCGTTGTTGAATTTCATATTCATAAATTTTAGGGGAATGAAAAAATGCAATGATGCTTAGGCAGAAATTTCTTGTTCTAATTCTCTTTTTTGATCCGGCTTTGAAATCAACCATAAACCCAAAAAAGTGAAAATGCCATTTAAAATCAATATTTCTAAGCCAATTTTAAACGATCCAAAAAACAGTGCCGAGGTTTCTCTTAAACTTGCAGCTAATGCATCATTCAACGCAAATCGTTTAATAAACCAATCAGGATTATTGAAAAGATCAATAACAAAAATCAGCAACGGTGAGATAATACAAACCAAAAATGTATAGCGATCTTTTACAGTTCTATGTGTTAAAATACCAAATGCGAATAACCCTAATAGAGGCCCGTAAGTATAACCCGCAACTTTTAAAATTACATCTATGATGGATTTATCATCAATCCATTTAAACAACATTACTAATAAAAAGAAGAGCACAGCGAAGCTTAAATGTACCATCAAGCGCTTACGCTTTTTAGCCGCTTCATCAGTGGATTGATGTTGTATACCCAAAATATCGATACAAAAGGAAGAGGTTAAAGCGGTTAAAGCCCCGTCGGCACTAGGAAATAAGGCAGAGATTAAACCGATGATAAAAATAATGGAAATGGCTACCGGTAAGTTACCGCCCAAGGCGATTGCAGGAAATAGATCATCTCCTTTAACAGTAATATTATTTTCAGCGGCATATAGATATAGCAAACCGCCCATTAACAAAAACAGAAAATTTACAACAATTAAAATGGAAGCGAGTGTAATTACATTTTTTTGAGAATCTTTAAGTGTACGTACCGATATATTTTTCTGCATCATTTCTTGATCCAAACCGGTCATGGCAATCGTAATAAATGCGCCGGCAAAAATTTGCTTAACAAAAAAAGCACTACTGTTAAAATCAGTATTAAACAGCTTTCCCATACCATTATTTTTCATCGCAATCACAGTGCTGGTCAATCTTAAATCTAGTTTCCACATGATGGTTGCAATACATAAAATTAAACCCAATAGCATGAAAGTGGTTTGCAGGGTATCAGTATAAACAATGGTTTTTACGCCACCTTCAAACGTGTATAAAAGAATGAGCGCCAATATTACCAATGCAGTGGCCCAGAAAGGCACTCCCATTTGATTGAGCACAAAAATTTGCAAGATATTTACCACCAAATACATACGGGCCGTAGCACCCAGTGCTCTAGATAAAATAAAGAACATGGCGCCGGTGCGATAAGCCGTATCACCGAAACGCTTTTGCAAGTATTTATAAATAGAGGTTAAATTAAGTTTATAGTAAATAGGCAGTAACACATAGGCAATAACCAAGTACCCTAAAAAATAACCAATCACAATTTGAAAGTATTGAAATCCTCCAACACCAACAGTACCCGGCACACTCACAAACGTTACTCCGCTTAACGAAGTACCAATCATACCAAATGCTACCAGCATCCAATTGCTGTTTCGGTTGCCGATAAAAAAGGAGGCATTATTACTATTCTTGCTAGTAAAATAGGCAACTACCAATAACAATAAAAAATAACCAATGACAAATGAAAACAATATCGTAGCCGACATAATTACCGCGTTTACTTAAAAATAAAATTGAAAATAGAGAAAAACTTTGTGTCTTTGTTGAAAATTAAAATTAGATGACCCAAATAAAGTCTGTAGCCGTTTTTTGCGGCAGCAAGTCTGGCAAAAATCCGGCATACGAAAGTAATGCAGCATTGTTAGGTGAATTATTAGCACAACATAATATTCGCCTTATTTATGGTGGAGGCAATAAAGGAATTATGGCAGCAGTTGCCAATGGTGTACTTGGCAAAGGAGGCGAAGTTGTAGGCATTATCCCGCAATTGCTTACCGAATGGGAGCATCAACATGATGGCATTACAGAGCTAATTGTGGTGGAAGACATGCATATTCGTAAAAGAATGTTATACGAAAAATGCGACGCTGCCATTATTTTACCCGGAGGTTATGGAACGCTGGATGAATTATTTGAAATACTTACTTGGAATCAATTAAGTATCCATCACAAACAAGTATACTTATTAAATACGGGTAACTTTTACGATCATTTAATCAAACATCTTGAGCAAATGCAGGAAGATAGTTTCTTATATCATCGTGTAGCAGATACCGTTACCGTTGCACAAGACCCCAACGAGATTATCCATCATCTACTTCTTACCTCGTCCGCCGTGGGGGAATAATTTAATATTTACACCGGCTCGAATAATAGGATATGCACGACCGTAGCTATCTACATTAGGCGAATATTGTTGTTCGAGCACATCGTATAAAACCGAAAAATAAAAATAGCTATCACTTCCTTGATCTCGACCGGTGCAGTAACCGGCGCCCAATAAAAGGCTATTTGATTGGTAACTATATTTTTCATCCGGCGCGTTAAAACTAGCTGGAGAAATATAACGTTGTTTCAAAAAGTTTTTATCATACTGCGCCTGCACAAATAAAAAGTTAACAGGAAAAAGTCGAAGAAAGGCTCCCGGGGCAATTAAAGTTTGTCGTACTTTATCGCCATTGTAGGTTACGTTACGATAGCCGACATAGTTAAAATTTACGGCCAAGGCCACATCTAGCCAGTTCGTAACGCTATAACCAATGTAAGGATTGATACCTAAGGCCGTTCCGCCGTTGCTAAAAAACGCGACATTAACACCACCGCCGATATTTACATTCTCTGCTTTAAACAATGGTTTTTTTGTTTCAGTATCATCCCCTTCTTTGTCTTGTGCAACAACTTTTTGCGCGCTTATAAATAAACAAAGCACGAATATCCATTTTTTCATATTAGGTAATTTAGTCAAAAATTTTTCCAACATTTAAGATGCCATTTGGATCAAAGGCTTTTTTGATAGCCCGCATAATTTGAATTTGATCCGGTTTAAAAACAATATCTAAAAAATCTTTTTGCAACAATCCGATGCCGTGTTCGCCACTAATGGTTCCATCTAATTGATGAACCAATTCAAAAATAGCACGAATGGCCGGTAATATTTCCGGATTATCTAAACTATATAAAGTTCCGTCTTTTTTTATGCGAATATGCAAATTCCCATCCCCGGCATGACCGTAACAAACGGTAGAAAAATCATACTGTTTCCCTAATGCCTTTACTCCTTTTATCAATTGTGGTAATGCGGCTCTTGGAACCACTGCATCTTCTTCTATATTATATCCAACCAGCTTTACTACCTCAGCCACTTTTCTGCGCAATTTCCAAAGCGTGTTCTTTTGTGCTTCATCTTCTGCAAACAATATTTCGCCTGCCCCAAATGTGGCAACTACAGCTGCAATTGCTTCCATTTCCTTCATTAAAACATCCGGATAATTTCCATCAACCTCAATAATCAGGTGCGCCTCAATGTCATCAGTAATATTAAACGTGGTATCTTGTAAATATTCACTCACAATTTTTAATGCATCTACTTCCATTAGCTCTAATGCGCTAGGCGTAAATCCGGCTCTAAAAATTGCACTTACCGCAGCGCATGCATTTTCAAGCGAAGAGAATGGCACCAACATCAACAAATCGTGCTTCGGCAAAGGAATCAGTTTCAAAACAATTTGTGTCACAATTCCTAATGTACCTTCACTGCCAACAACCAACTGCGTTAGATTGTAGCCTGTTGAATTTTTAAGTACATTGGCGCCGGTCCAAATTACATTTCCATTTGGCAAAACCAATTCTAGGTTAAGCACATAATCTTTAACTACGCCGTATTTAACAGCCTTGGGGCCACCGCTGTTTTCTGCAATATTGCCGCCTATAAAACAACTTCCCTTACTGCTTGGATCAGGAGGATAAAACAATCCCTTTTCTTTTACGGCATTTTGCAACACTTCGGTAATTACGCCGGGCTGCGTAACAACCTGCAAATTTTGTTCATCAATTTTGACAATTTGGTTCATCCTTGCGGTAGATAATAAGACACCTCCTTTATCAGGCAAAGCCCCACCACTTAAGCCGGTACCTGCTCCTCTCGGTGTAACCGGAATTCGACGTTCATTGCAAATGCGAAGAATGCTACTTACTTGATCGGTAGTTTGTGGTTGCAGTACAATTTCGGGAACATATAACAATCTTTCTGTTTCATCATGCCCAAATTCATAGGTTTGCTCAGGTGCTGTTAACACATAGGCTTCGCCAACGATGGTTTGAAAAACAGAAACCAAATCAGCTGTGATAAAATGCTGTGACGGTTGTATAACTTTATACATAAGTACTATAGCCTACAAAAGTAAACAGAATTGCCATTTTAATGGGCAAATAAATAAGCTATTAAGATGTTAAAACCTTGGACACATGGATTGACGCGTACTTCCGTTTACCTCATTGTAAAAACCATTTTTCAACAAACTAAACTCTTGGGCTCCTTGCATGTTATTGAAATTACGCAAGGAAGAAGCGGTTGCATCATAACTAAACGTAAAACGAAGATTTCGAAGTTGAAAACCCACCATAGGAATAGCGGCATCGCCTACACGATAAAAAACACCGCCAATAAGCTGCTTTTCTCCGCCATCACCTGAAAGATTATAATTAGCCATAAAGCCCAACATGGTGGAAGTTGCTTTTGCCTGGTAGGTAAAATAAGCGCCCGGATTTACAATCCAGCGATCATTTAACTTATAACTCCCATTTAAAAATGCAATATGTCGCATCGGGATTCTGGCGCTATCTGTTTGATCGGAGAAAAAAGTTTCTCGAGGTCGGTTCACATGATGTATAGAATAACCTGCATTAAAATACGCATCCTCATTAGGGAAATACGCATAATTAACACCCACCTGCATATCAAAATAGCTCACACTGGTAGTATTAAGCACAACACTGGTTGGTAAATTCACATCAAAAAACTTTCCGTCAAACTGATCGGGAAATTTTAATTTAGAACGATCAATTCGTTTATTGGCCCATCCCAAATTAAAGCCTGCGGTAAGCAAACTACCTTCTCCCAACATTTGATGATAGGCAATGGAGCCATAAATTTTGTTAGATTGTAAACCGCCTCTACCGGCTTTATCACTTAAAATTAATGCCCCTAATCCCAACCATCCATGTTCAATTTGATTTCTTAAAATTTGTGCATCCGCAAAAATGCTAACTGTTTGATAAGGTTCGGTTAAAATAGAAGACCATTGGTTACGAAAATGAGCACCGACACGATAATCTGCTTCCGGTATAAAACCGGTATTAGCCGGATTCGTGGAAAGCGGTGAATTAAAAAATTGGGAGAAATGCAAATCTTGTCCTGCCACAAAAGTGAAGGATAAAATTCCTATCAAACCGCATATCGTTTTTTTTAAATGCATCATGCAATTCTTTATTAAGCTTAACGCAACAAAGTAATATCTCCGGTTTTTTGAATTTTTTTACCATCCGTATAATCAACAAGTAAGGTATAGGTATAAACATCCATCGGCTGCGCTTT
>JBJOQA010000110.1:0-5125 GCA_046050225.1 Bacteroidota bacterium
TTTAGTCCGTTAAACTTGTTGCTGAGTAGGTATTGTGCCAATAACATCAGTACATTGAGCGTACTGGATATGGCAATCATCAATATGATGGTTTCGGTGTGTAGCGACATATCAAACAACTGACTGTGCTCTAGTTGGCAATAAGCCGAAAGCAATTGTCAGAATGTTCCTAAATGTAAGCAAAAACCCTGAAATTGAAATCAGTAAATTAGTGAAGTGAAAATACTACGTATTTGTAGCATTTATAATTTGGGTGGTTGTAAATCTTTAGAGCCAATTCTATTAATGTCATCGTCAAAGGGATCAGGTTTGCTTTCCAAAATTTTACGGATCAATAAGTAACCGCCGAATGCACAAAATAGAGCAAAACCCATGATTGCAAACAAGTTGTCTTTTCCCCAAAGCATTAGTCCGATAAGCAAACCCGTAAATTCAGCAAAAATCCACGAAACAATCGTGAATATAACCCAAGTGCTTCCTTTTAGTCCTTTGCGAGCAGCAAGTTGCGCATTTTTTTGACATAAAAATATGAGCGCTAAAATTTCAATCATAAGGGTTGCATGTTGTTATCAATAAGCCATTATACGAGGTCAATATCAAAGTTTACCAACTGTACAAATTCTTCAATTCTTGATTCGATATCTTTTGGTGTGATTTTTCTTAAACGGTTTGGACCAAATTCTTCCACACAGAAGCTAGCAAGCGCACTACCTACGATAATGGCCGTTTTCATGTTTTCAAAACTAGTATCTTTTGTTTTGGCCAAATAGCCAATAAATCCTCCGGCAAAAGTATCGCCAGCTCCGGTTGGGTCAAATACTTCTTCTAATGGTAAGGCAGGTGCATAAAAAACATGATCGTTATGAAATAATAAAGCACCATGTTCACCTTTTTTGATAACTAGGTATTTGGGCCCCATCTCCATGATGGATTTTGCTGCTTTTACAAGCGATACTTCACCGCTTAATTGACGCGCTTCACTATCATTTACCATCAATACATCTACCTTCTTCAATACTGCTTTTAAATCGTCTAAAGCAATTTCCATCCAAAAGTTCATCGTATCCATCACAATGAGTTTTGGACGCACACGTAGTTGCTCAATGATGCTTAATTGAATATTGGGCGACAAATTACCCAACATTAAAAATTCGGCACCTTGGTAGCTTTCGGGTACAACCGGGTTAAAATCGGCTAATACATTGAGGTCGGTAACCAAGGTATCCCGCGTATTCATGTCGTTATGGTATTTACCACTCCAGAAGAATGATTTCTTATCCGGAACAATTTCAACTCCTTCCAATTGAACACCACGTTTCGTTAGTTCATCCATTTCCGCTTGCGGAAAATCATAACCAACAATAGAAATTTGATGAATTGGTTTGATAAAATTGGCAGCAGCATAAGCTACATAAGTACCCGAACCGCCAACAATTTGATCTACTTTACCAAAAGGTGTTTCAATGGCGTCAAAAGCCATGGTTCCAACAGAAATAAGTGACATGAATAAATGATTTTTTTTAAACGCTGCAAAAGTAAGGCTTTAGAACTGGTTTTTGGCAAGCAGAACTCATAATTTGAATTTACGGTAGTCAGTGATAAATCAGGCGAATGCTTGTATTTTTATGAAACTTACTAAAATTGCTACGTTATGTTGATTCATTTGCACCCCGATAATCCGCAACCGCGATTGGTAAAGCAAATTATTGAATGCTTGCTCGACGGAGGCGTGATTATCTATCCAACCGATACCATTTATGGGTTAGGCTGCGATATTTTTCAGCAAAAAGCAGTTGAAAAAATATGTTTAATTAAACATGTAGATCCTAAAAAATCGCAGTTGTCGTTCATTTGCAGCGATTTAAGTCAGTTAAGTGATTTTACAAAAAGTATAGATACACCCTTGTATCGCATGTTAAAAAGTTATTTGCCCGGCCCCTATACTTTTATTTTACCAGCTAGTAAACAGGTACCCAAGCTACTGCAAACAAAAAAGAGTACCATAGGTTTGAGAGTACCCAATCATAAGGTTTGTTCAGATATTTTGCAGGCATTGGGGCATCCTATCTTGAGTACATCCCTACCGGGAGATATGGTAGAAGAGTACACCGATCCCGAAATTATTTACGAAAAATTTGGGCATGTAGTGGATATGGTGATTGATAGTGGGGCAGGAGGTATGATACCTTCAACGATTGTAGACTGTACAACGGCTGAATGGTCGATTACGCGCCAGGGATTAGGTGAATGGGAAGGCTAAAACAAAAAACCGGATAGTACGAATACCACCCGGCTTATATGCTGCTTTTACAAAACTGCGTTTAGTTACGATCTCTGTTGTTGTGTTTTTTTCTGAAAATTTTTCTGCTTTCTTGTCTTTGCTCTTGCTTGATAGCTGATTTTTCTGCTGCAGTTACTACGCCATCTGCCTTTGCTTCGCGCACATCTTGACGAATTTCGCGTTGTCCGTTTCTAAGATTTACGGCTTCTGCTCTGGTGATTTCACCACTGCGAACGCCTTGTTTAATTCTACGATGTTGTTGAACGGCTTTACCTTTTATGGTTTGTGCTCCTGCATCTACAAAGGATGCTGAAAGTAATAATGTAATGGCTGCGATAATTGTTGCTTTCATAATAAAGTGGTGTTAATGGTTGTTAATTATTTTTTTTAATCAGTTGCAGGTAAATAGACGGGGAGCGGTTAAAGAGGTTTAATGCATGGATTTATTTTTTTTCAGGGTTAATCGCATAACTAAATCGATGATGTTCGCAAAGGCCATATTTTTCAATAGCAGCACGATGTACAGCCGTGCCATAGCCCTTATTTTGATCCCAACCATAATGCGGATAGGCAAGGTGGAGCTTTAACATATAATCATCCCGATAGGTTTTGGCTAATATACTTGCTGCCGCAATAGATGCATAAGTACCATCACCCTTTATAATACATTGATGTGGCATAAATAAGTACGGTTTAAATCGATTGCCATCTACCAATAACAGTTCAGGTTTGGGATTTAACTGATCAACACAAGCATGCATTGCTTTAAAAGTTGCTTGCAAAATATTAATTTGATCTATTTCTTCATTCGAGATCATGGCAACAGCATAGGCAATACTTTCAGCTTCGATGATTGGTCGCAAATCATAACGGTCTTTTTCCTTTAATTGTTTACTGTCGTTGAGTAGAGGGTGATAAAAATCGGCCGGAAGAATCACTGCCGCCGCAAATACCGGTCCGGCATAACATCCACGGCCGGCTTCATCGATGCCGGCTTCCAAAATACCTTTTTTAAAATAGGGTTGTAGCATGTTGTAGAACAAATATCCATAAAATTTGAAGAAACTCACACAAGGGTTGCAGACCTGCATTTGCTGCTGTAACTTCGCACATCATGAAAAAAGATTATCCTGCAAGCGAACAGCATCCTGTTACCCATTATGCCCAATTGCTCACACCTAATTATAATGCGGCGCGTCAAGTTTCTAATTGGCTATTAGTAGGCGTTTTTATGATTGTGATTCAAGTGGTTTTAGGTGGTATTACGCGTTTAACTGAATCCGGTTTGTCGATCACCGAATGGAAGCCTATCACGGGTGCCTTACCTCCTTTGAATGATGTTGCATGGCAAGCTGAATTTGATAAGTATAAAGGCACCGACCAGTTTAAATACGTACATCAACAATTTTCACTTTCAGATTTTAAATTTATTTTTTTCTGGGAATGGTTTCATCGTGTTTGGGCGCGATTGATGGGCATGGTTTTCATAATTGGATTTATTTATTTTTTAGTAAAAAGAAAGTTCAGGCGCCAAATGGTTTTACCAATGGCCATTTTATTTGTTTTGGGGGCTTTGCAAGGCGCCATTGGATGGATAATGGTTAAAAGCGGATTAGTGCCCGAAAAGTATTATGTAGGACATGTAGAGTTAACAACCCACTTGTTAGCTGCGCTTGGATTACTTTGCTATACACTATGGTTTGCACTTCAATTACGGGTAGGTACACAACAAATGGTAGTGCTGCCTAACAAACATAAGCAGTTAAAATGGCTCTTGGGTTTATTAGTTATTCAATTGGCTTACGGAGGTTTTATGGCGGGGTTAAAAGCCGCAGTAGTGGCCACCTCTTGGCCGGATATTAACGGGCAAATTATTCCTGCTAAAGCTTGGGATACGGAGATGGGATGGGCAAGTTTGGTAAATAGTAGTTTGATGATCCATCTGATTCATCGTAGTTTGGGTTATATTATTTTGGCACTAAGTTGTTATTGGGCCTTTTCGGGTGCTTCCTCTTTTAAAACTAGTGCCTTGGTTGCAAAATTGCGTGTGACTTTTTTATGTGTTGTTTCATTACAAGTACTATTGGGAATTTTAACTGTTGTAAATGCTACGTTTACCAATCGGTTGGTATGGCTGGGGGTAACCCACCAATTTGTTGCCATGATATTATTGATGGTGGTGGTAAGTTTATTGTATACCGTGCGCAATAAGAAAATGGCATAAAAGAAAATTTAGCATCAAATAAGATATTGTAGTGCCACTTCCCTTTAAAATAAAAGCCGCGCTGATTTTTTTTCAGCGCGGCTTTTATTTAGGAATTACAAGATAAGAAAGAGATTCTTAGAAAATTTTATCCTGCATTTCGGTTGCTTGCTTAATAGTTAAGCTATCAAAAATTAATTCTTTGTTAGTAAGGGCTTCACGAAGTACATCATTAATGGTTATAACCCCTTTAAATTGTTGTTGATCTAACACCACTAAATAGCGGGTTTTATGACTGTTTTGTAATTCCATACAATGTTCTACGGTGTCTTGTAAATCTACCATCGGTAATGAAACACTCATAACTTCTTTTACGGTGCAAGTATTGCTATGTAGGCCTTTTAGAATTACGTTTCGACTATAATCTCTTTCAGAAAAAATGCCTTGAAAATTACTACCCTCCATCACCACTAGATAGCTTAAATTTACATAGTTCATCATTTGTAAAGCCTCAATTACGAGTGCATCAGGTGAGATATGATTAAATACAGGGGGCTTATTTTGAAGGATATTTGCAACGGTTCGCATGGCAATAAAATTTGGTTCTCTCAAATTTAATTCATATTGTTTTATGTTCAATG
>JBJOQA010000111.1:0-21809 GCA_046050225.1 Bacteroidota bacterium
ACACTGTTAAAGTTGCCACCATTCAAAGTCCGTTAAGTATACAACGACTCACCACGGAAGATATTAAAGCCAATCCGGGCGGAAATTTTGATATTAGCAAAGTAATACAATCACTTCCCGGGGTAGGCGGCGGTGTTGGGGGCGGAAGTTTTAGAAATGATATTATTATTCGTGGCGGATCGCCCAGCGAAAATGTATTTTATTTAGACGGCATAGAAGTTCCTATCATTAATCACTTTAGCACGCAAGGCAGTGGCGGTGGCCCGCAAGGTATTCTAAATGTAAGCTTTATTGAAGACGTTCGCCTCAGCACTTCGGCCTTTGACGCACGTTACGATAATGCATTAAGCTCCGTATTTCAATTCAAGCAAAAAAACGGGAACGCCAAAACATTACAAGGCAATGTTAGATTGAGTGCTTCAGAAATTGCAGCTACGCTAGATGGCCCATTAAGCAAGCGTACTACATTTTTGGCATCCGCAAGAAGAAGTTATTTACAGTTATTATTCAAGGCAATTGATTTGCCCATACGCCCCAATTACTGGGATTTTCAATTTAAAACAACCACAAAAATTAATCAAAAAACCACGTTAAGTTTTTTGGGAATTGGTGCCATTGACGAATTCCGTTTTGCTTATCCCAAAAATGCCACTCCCGAAAAACTATATATCCTCAACAGCAACCCTATTATCAATCAATGGTCGTATACCATTGGTGCAACATTGAAACGATTAACCAAAAAAGGATTTATCAATCTTGCTATCAGCAGAAATACATTAGATAACGGCGCAGACAAATATTTGGATAACCAAAACCCTTTGGAAACAGAGCGTACCTTTCGCATACAAAGCACCGAAACGGAGAATAAATTGCGACTAGACATTAACAATACTTACGGCGATTGGACGCTGTCTTATGGAGCCGTAGCACAAGTAGCCGATTTTAGTAATAACTTTTTCCAGGTATTTCGGCAGCCGGTTACCGATGCGCTCGGCAATGTGATAACACCGGGGGTTACCTTTCAATATAACCGAGACTTAAACTTTCTTCGTTATGGCGCATTTGCCCAATTGGGAAGAAGGCTTTTTAATAACCGATTGGGCTTGAGTGCGGGTATTAGAACAGATGCCAACACGGCCAAAAACGGCAACGGTAATTTATTCAATCAGTTAAGTCCGAGAATTAGTGTGAGCTATGCACTGAGTGAGCATTGGAATGTTAGTTCAAGCTACGGTTTGTACTACCGACTTCCCTCCTACACCCAGCTAGCCTTTCTCGGCGCAAATGGCCTCACAAATCCCGGCGAATATATACGCAGTACCCACTGGGTGGGAGGATTCGAATATCTACCTTCCAACACAACTCGATTTACAATTGAAGGATTCTATAAAAAATACACTAACTATCCGATTAGCATACCCGACGGCATCAGCCTAGCAAATAAAGGAACAGAGTTTGGCGCCATTGGAAACGAACCGGTACAGCAAAATGGCAAAGGACGCGTTTGGGGTATTGAATTTTTTGCACAACAAAAACTTACCAAAAAGTTTTTTGGGGTATTGAGTTACACCTATTACCGCAGCGAATTTACCGGCCAAAATGGCCAATTTGCGCCGGCCAGTTGGGATAATCGCCACTTAATTAGTACCACTTTAGGATACAAGCTGGGTCGTAATTGGGAACTGGGTATAAAGTTTCGTTATCAAGGCGCTGCGCCTTATACGCCGTATAATGTTGAACAGAGCCGCCTAAATTTCACCACATTGGGTACCGGCGTATTTGATTTTTCAAAAGTAAATACCTTGAGATTGCCGGCGTTTCATGCAGGCGATTTGCGCATTGATAAAAAATGGAATTATCGCAATACCACACTCGACTTGTTTTTAGATATCACCAATTTTTATGCATCAAAAAGTGCTGGTATACCCAACTATACATTTAAACGTACTGCCGATAATACCGCATTTGAAACCACCGATGGTGCAGCGCTGAAACAAGATGGCAGCAATGGTATTCCGGTATTACTGAACAATGTTGATCAAAACTTATTACCTACCATTGGATTTATTGTTGAGTTTTAAATATTTAATTCTTAAGACATTTCAACAAATTAAAGTTTTTAAATTATAGACATAATAGCCATCATTATTGATGGCTATTGCTATTATATGAAGTGAAGTTGAAGACGTCTGCCGATATCAATAAATTATACTGTGCGCCATCAGTTTGCAAAAAACTTAAACAAAGAAGAACATTATTAAATAATTTTGACGAATCAGTTTACCAATTCAAAAAGATGAACGAAAAAGTCGTTGAAAATTATTCCAAACTACAGTATTGGCTGTTGTTGATTCCTTTAATGATTTTAGTATCGTTGGTGCTGTTCTTGTATACGCATGATGCATTAAATATTAACGGATACATTGCGGTTCAAAAAGATTGGTTTTATAAGATCAATGCAACACTTTCTCAATTTCCTCAAATAATTTACAATCTCACACAAATTGGAGATGCGCTCATTTTTTTATCGCTATTAAGTATCCTACTCATTTATGCGCCGGCCGTTTGGGAGGCACTGCTTTCTGCATCGCTGATTTCTTTGTTAATATCTAGTACCTTAAAAAATATTTTCGCTGTACCGCGTCCTGCTGCTTTTTTAGATAATAACACATTTACTATTATCGGACAAAAACTGCAGGGCCATAGTAGTTTGCCCTCCGGTCATTCTATTACTGTTTTTACTACGCTTACTGTTTTACTCTTTGCATTCTTACCCAAAAAAATGCCGCAGCGTATTGTTTGGATTTTATTAATGCTTTGTTTTGGATTTTTGATTGCACTTACTCGTGTTGGAGTGGGTGCACATTTTCCTTTCGACGTTTTAACCGGAAGTACATTGGGTTTTATGAGCGCATTGGGCGGTATCTTTTTAAGCAGAAAATATAAAATTTGGCGTTGGATTGGAAACAAAAAATTCTATCCCATTTTCATCTTATTATTATTGATTTGCGGCATTGGTATCGCTAACAAAATTGCAGCAGAATTTTTACCTGTTTATTTAATTGGCTTATTGGTGTTAATTTTCTCGTTATATAAAATCACGCATGTTTACCTTAAAAAATAATGTAAAAACAGCCCATTTTGCTTGGGGAGTAAGTATACTTAACCTACTCTTGTTTCATGTACCGTTTTTTCAATTTGTATTTCGTAATGTAGATTATGCCAGCTTTAATGGCGTGGTGATTGTGATTAGCTTGATAGTATTAATGGTGGTACTTAATTTTTTTATGTTTTACCCGCTATTATTTCTTTCTCACAAATTGGGTAAGTTTTTGCTGTCGTTATTCTTTATTGGCAATTCAATTGCAGTGTATTTTATAAACACCTACAATATCATTGTAGATGAGAGTATGATGAGTAATCTACTCAATACAAAATATGAAGAATCGAGTAGTTTTTTTTCGGTAAAACTCATGGTGTATATATTGCTGTTGGGGGTTCTTCCTGCTATTTATATCATCAAAGCTAAATTGGTGAATGGTACACGAAAATCATTTTTTGTTACCATCTCGCTAAGTTTTGTTTTTATTGCTACCATGGTTTTTGCCAATGCAAGTAATTGGCTCTGGATTGACAAAAATTCTAAAACCTTGGGGGGGCTCGCTATGCCCTGGTCGTATTCAGTAAATATTTCACTACACTATGTGCACGAATATCAAAAAAACAAGAAGGAAATTTTGTTACCCAATGCTACCGTTAAAGACAGTACAAAATCTATCGTAGTGTTGGTTATAGGCGAATCGGCTCGCAGTCAAAATTTTTCTTTGTATGGATATGCCAAAAACACCAACCCATTTTTATCCAAAACGCAAAACCTCTATCACTTCAATGCTACTTCATTAGCTACTTACACCACGGCAGGTGTAAAAGCTATTTTAGAACATACGCATACGGATGATTTGTATGAAATTTTGCCGAACTATCTGTATCGAAATCAGGTTGAAGTAATATGGCGAAGCACCAATTGGGGTGAGCCGCCGGTGCATATAAAAAATTATCTAGATAAAACTGCTCTTCAGCAAAATTGCAAAGGCGATAGCTGTAACTATGATGAAATATTATTGAAAGGTCTTAAAGAACAAATCACTTCCAGTACAAAAAACAAAATTTTTGTCGTGCTGCATACCAGCACCAGTCATGGGCCCACGTATAGCAAAAAGTATCCACCTCAATTTGAAACGTTTAAACCCGTTTGCAATAGTGTAGAGTTAGGCAAATGTTCACAAACAGAACTACTCAATGCTTACGATAATACCATTGTGTACACCGATTATTTGTTACATCAACTTATTGAACAATTAAAGCAGTTACCCGAATACAATAGTTGTATGTTATTTGTTTCCGACCATGGAGAATCTTTAGGCGAAAAAAATCTGTATATGCACGGAATGCCTAAAAGCATTGCTCCGCGTGAACAATATGAGATTCCTTTTATTGTTTGGTTATCTGATAAAAACTCAAAACAAGTAAAAGCACTTACTGAAGTAAATCAAAATTATGTGTTTCATAGTGTGTTGTATTTTCTAGGAATGGAGAGTTCGATATTTGATGAGAAAATGAACATTTTTAAATAAGTGATTCAGGAAGAATAAATCTATCGCGCTTCTTGGCGTTTGCCAATTAGAATTACTATTTAAAAATAGCATTTTAACTACCCCAGTTTTTAAAGAATTTATAAAATTGCATTTTTAATGATTCTACATTTACCATTAATAAGTGGGATCGGATGAATGGATGTAATGATTAAAAAGTATGGCAACAAACAATAGAATGATGGTGCAACAAGCAATTATAAAATTAGAAAACTGGATAGCAGAAAAAAACAAATCAGGTATCAAATTAGATTCCGTTTTTCTATCGCATTTGGAAAAAGGAATCCAACTTAAAAAATCTAACTGGATTCCAAATGCTATTCAGAATACCTATTTAAAGGAATTTGAAATACCTCAAATTATTTTGTTTGATTTGCTCACAAAAAAATTCCCCTTAGTTACAGCATGCCAGCAAATAGCTGAAAAAGCATTTTTAGAAAAAGCAGCTAGTTATAGCGAGATCTGTATTTTGGATATCGGAATAGGAAGAGGTTTTCAAATGATGGGCTTGCTGGAAGCGCTTCAACAGGTTACTAGTATTAAAAAAGTAACTTTAATTGGTGTTGAAATTTCAGAAGATGCATTGAATTTTACAAGCTCGCAATTGCAACAACAAAAAAGCAATTACAAATTTGATTTTCAATTTCACTTGATCAATATGCCTGTGGAATCGATAACCTATGAGATGATTAAAGCGCATATCCCCGCTAGCTGCAATAATTTGTTCGTTAATGCCTCACTCACTTTACATCATATTCAGCAATTAAACAGTAGACTAAATCTTTTTAATATTATCAGAAAATTGAATCCCCAATTGATGATTTTAATAGAGCCCGATGCAGATACAATGAATGAGGAATATGAGAACAGACTATTAAACGCGGCCGAACATTTTTCAGCTTTATACAATTATGTAAATACGCTGGATTGCATGAATACCGAAGAGGCTTACCACTTAAAATCATTTTTTGCCAATGACTTTATTGATCCGGTTGTTTTGCCGGATACACATCGATTTGAGCGGCTTCAAACATCTTCACAGTGGATTGATTTGCTGGCTTCTGCCGGATTAAAAACTTGGAGTTTCGAACCATCAGAATATAAATTACATATTCCCAACATCGATTGTAAAATAATGGAAGAAGGTTATTTTAATTTGTCATATTGCGGCACACCATTAATTTCTGTTATGGCATTGCGTACTTAGCTATAGTTACGCCATAAATAGCCAACCTTCATCTGATTGGATAAAACTAGCCACATACGTTTATCCAATTCAAGCAGTTGAACAATTGCATATTGTATTTTAATCAACATTGAAACTAATGGTAATAGAGTTTGCGTTAGTTCTTGTTTCCGCAATTTTATTGAACCCCGATTTGTTGCGGCACATTAAACTTTTTGTTTCGTCTTATAAAAATATTTGCACCGGGATTGATTACTTGTGGCACATTCAAATAACATTCACCACTGTTTATTGGGTCAATAATAATTGTGTTGCCACTAGGCAAGGCACTAGGAGGAATTGTGCGACTTTGCCAATTGCTATCTACACTCCAATCGCCATTCCCAGTAAAAACATAAATGGCATTTGAGTTATTAATCAAATCACATTCTAATTCATAACAACCAATAGTGGTGGGCGCTGTGGCATTGCGAGGATATCCATTATAATCTAACAATTCGGTAGTTGCTATGCCCTTGCATAACCAACCATCCGTAAAGGGAAATAAGTTTTCACCCACTTGTAAAAATGCTTGAGAAAAGAAGCTGTTCAACGGTTTGTTTATAATTGAATCACTTATTGCATTAACCTCTCCGCTTGCACTACTCCAATTAGACAATCGATTACACATCGTAGCATTATTCCATAATCCCAACTTATTAATTGTATTAAGGATATAGGCATTGTTTGAAATAGCAAGACTACCGGTTCCATTGGCGATAATATTGTAATGAACGCCCGTTCCGCCAACACGATTATTATACAATAGATTATTAGCCATCGTATATCCGCTTCCGGTGGTATTATTCACCCTAAAGCAAGTGCTGTTAGTTGAACCGGTATGTGTTCCTGTTATCAAAACACTATTATAAAAAGCATGGGCAGTACTATTTAAATAAATACCTACAATATTGCTAGTAAGTGCGGAGGAAGTTCCTAAACTATCTACCCCCAATAGCACTTCGTTATTTGCAATTCGATAGGCAGAAATAGGTGCAGAGGGAACCCCATTAAATTGAATCCCTATTAAATCTGCCGAACCATTTTGAACCTTTACTTTACTGATATGATTTTGGGAGATAGCCCCATACGCATTAATTGCCCAACAATTTGAATTCAATTTTAGATTCAAGTTGTAAATACTATTGCCTTTTATTTGATCCGTATAAACGCTAGACGAGCCCCCTGTTTTTATTCCGTAGAAATATTGAAAAGAACCGGTGCCCGTTACTGCATGAATATTGAATATTTTATTATTCATTATTTCACAACTCTTGTCGGTATTGTTCTTTAAATAAATCCCCGATATAATTCCGCTCCAACTGTTATACTTATGATCTAAAATAATATCATGAATTTCATTACCCTTTGAAGTCCCAATTTTAACCTTACTGTTTAACACGTAAATACCATTAAATCCTGCTAAAGAAAGAGAAGATTGATCACTAACAAAACTGCCCACATTATAATGGCTAATGATGTTTCCCGAAATTTCTGAAAAAACAGTACCACTTGCAGCAAGGAATATACCGCCTACGGTGAGTCCGCTATTTGCCGTAGAACTAGTAAAATTGCAATTTCCTCCAATGGCATCACCACCGATATTGTTATTGATAATTTGATGCGTACCGGTTCCACTATAAGTGGTAGAGCCGGCTATATCATGATAACCCACACAGATTGCGTAATTGCAAAAGTTAGTATTATCAAGCGTTAGGGTGGTTGTTTGTACAAATTGATTGTTGCTGATTATCCATGCAGAATCATGCGTAATACTCGAGCTGCTTCCCAACCAAATACCATAGCGTTTAAAATCGCGTATGTCGCATGCCGCTATTTGATTATTACTATTTTTAGCTAAACTATTTGTTCCACTTGCACTCGTACTTAAAATGGCCGTTAGTGGCAAGTTACTACCCGACTTTGTAATTGTACAGTTAGAAATATTATTGTTTTGACTACCCAGCTTTGATGCGTTATTATACAAAAAGGCAATGGTTGCGTAGGTAGAAGATGATTTAATAGTACAGTATTGAATGCTGTTATTGGACGCTCCGTTAAATACAATAGTTGAACCGTAAGAACTTGCTACACTCGTGTTTTCAAAAGTCAAATTTTTTACGGTATCGCCGGGTTGAATTCGACCGTCGATTTGTATGTTATTGGCCCCGGCTAAATTTACCACAGCCGAAGGAATACAACAAGATCCTGCGAAAGCAGCATTAACGGTTATTCGTTGAAATGCCGGCTGAATGGTTACGGCTGTATAATTTGCCGCACCGGCTCCACTTTTATTCAAAACAGGTTGTAACGTTTCGGTAATAACTTGATCATTTGCCGATCCAACCAATATGCTAATTTGGCCCTGATGCGTTCCACTATTGATGGCATCAAAACTTGCCTTTAAAGATGTGTAAGTTGCACTATTAAGCGCGGCAGATGCATTCACTACAAATTGCGCATAAATAAATTGATGAAAGAAGAGACTAAGCAAGATTAAATAGAAATGGCGCAACATGAATATTGGAATTTTTAGGATAAAAAAGGACTTTTATTTTTATTAATTGACGAATGAAACCTTGCGTAGCTGATCGGTAAAACTTTTTTTATAATAAATAATCTTGATGGTAATTCTTTGAAGTTGACGACTCAAAAGCCCTCCCTTTTCACAGAAACCGGATGATGCTTAACCCCTGTATATACAACAATTAATATACAATCAACCGTACCCTTATTAGTACCATTGTGCCAAAGCTCGGTAACCTCTGCATAAGCCATGCCCGGTTTCATAACAAATACAGGCGCCCCTTCTCTTTCTACAGTTAACTCCCCTTGTTGAATATAGCCAAATAAAGGATGATCGTGTTTGTGCCAACCGGTAGATACGCCCGGCGGAATAGTTACTTTGGCAAGCGTTGTTTCGGTAGAATCAGCAGAAGGATATACTAATTTTTGGCCCGCATAACTTGTGTCTGTTTTTAATAAGGTTTCAACAACTATCTTATTTTTTTGCTGGGCGCTTGAAAATAAACAGCAACCTATGCAAACAAAAACAGAAAGAGTTTTTTTCATAATTAAACAATCGTTAAAAACTTTCAGGTTCCAAGTGAGAATTAATGAACAGCAGAAAGCTCGCAAATTTACAATCGATTCTGTTTTATTTTTTACTTAAGATTTATAGTATTCTTTTTGAAAAATGAAGGACTAACTCCGGTTATCTTTTTAAATGCTCTGTTGAAATAAGAAAGACTTTCAAATCCTGATTCAAAACACGCTTCCGTTACATTGTGATTTTGTAGGAGTAATTTTTTAGCATAAGTAATTCTATATTGATTCACAAATTCGGTATAAGTAAGTTTGGTTGCTTTTTTAAAATATCGGCAAAAGGCCGGAACAGATAAATTAGATTTCATGGCAATTAATTGTGTATCAATCTTTTCTTTAAAATGCTGCTCCACATGTTGGTAAATATGCAGCATTCTATCTTGCTGTTTTAGTATGAGTTGATTAGATATCGGTCGTACATGTAAAGCAATATACTCTTCGCTTTGAGCAAGCAATTGAAATAATTCCATCAGTGCCATAAACTGATCAAACTTATTTAAAGAAGAAATTTTTTTGAGTCTTTTACCGGCTTCCTTTTTCGTTTCTCCATAAAACGCGATGCCGGTTTTTACGCGTTCAAATAATGCAATGATTGCTGCCAACTCAGGCAATTGCTGTAATCCTTCCTCAAAAAATTGCGCACGTAGTTGAACCACCACTGTTTCAACTGTTGTTTTTGCACCATAATCAAAATTTAAATGAGGGATATAAGAACCAATGAGCGCTAAATCACTTTCTTCATAGGTAGAAATGTGCTCGCCAATATGTCTGATTCCGCTATCGGCTTCTACATAAACTATTTCTATCTCCGGATGAAAATGCCAAAAGAAAATATCATTGAGTTTGGGAGTCAACAGTATTCTAAATGAACTTCCTGAATCCGGCGTGATGCTTTCTAATGTTAGTTTCATAACACCAAAATAACCGTTTTGTAAATTATTTATCTAACAAATATCAATACAGTACAAATATTAGTCAATTTGGATGTTTTTGATCGGTTATTAAAAATTGATTTTTGTGTAATCGAACGAATTGCTTAACCAACCAACATCAACGCATGCAACAACAAACGATGGCCGCCACCATGATGCCCAACAACGCGCATTTAGATATTCCGGGAAATCCTTCCACCGCAAAAAGTAGTGCCGAAAAACTGAATGACCGATCAAACGGGAAGCCACTTCGTGTATTAAGCGAAGCAGATTGGGATTTTTGGGTACACAATGGATTTATCGTGATAAAGAATGCCGTACCTCGCGAACAAGCGATTGCCACTGCCAACTTCTTGTGGGAATTTGAAGAGAAGGATCCCAATAACAAAGCAACTTGGTACACCGCACCACGTACCGAAATGAAAATGAAAGAATTGGCCAATACCGGCATGGTAGAATGTTATAACCATCAACATCTTTGGAACAACCGACAAATGCAACGCGTTTATGATGCATTTGTAGATATCTGGGGTACCGAAAAACTATGGGTAACTATAGATAGAGCCAATCTAAATTTTCCAATCACGCCCGACTTTGAATACAAAGCCTTTATACACTGGGATTATGATCCGGAAACAAAACCTGTAAATGTACAAGGCGTATTAGCTTTAGCAGATCAAACGGATGAAAACATGGGCGGCTTTCAATGTATCCCCGAATTATTTAGAAACTACGATACATGGAAACTTACACAACCTGAAGATAGAGATCGATTTAAACCCGATACCGCCGGCTTTACGCCAACCAAAGTAAAATTAGAAGCTGGTGATTTACTCATTTTTAACAGTACGCAACCACATGGCATCAGAGCCAACAATAGCGGCGACAAAGTAAGGGTAGCGCAATACATTTCAATGATGCCGGCCGAAGAAGAGAATGAAGCTTTAAAAAACTGGAGGATTAATTCTTGGAAAGATCGCATCGCACCCGAAGGTTATGCATTTCCGGGAGACCCGAGAAAATGGGAACAAACAAAATATGAAACTGCTACGCTTACTGAATTAGGTGAAAAATTATTGGGATTGACAAAATGGTAGTTGTAATGATTATTGGTTTGTAGATATATACTGGACACGCCAATTTAAAAGGGAAATTAGATACATTCATTTTTTGAAGAATCCTTTTGCATCAATTATTTAATGCAAATAATTAAATAATTGATGCAAACAATTAGTTGATGTTTTTTGTTTCGTGAATGATATGCAACAAAGATTAGAACTAATAAAAAATGCCTTAGAGAGCCAGCGTACTAAATTATTAGCACATCCTGTTTATACCAATATCTCCGATATAATTGGATTACAAAAATTCACACAAGTGCATGTATTTGCCGTGTGGGATTTTATGAGTTTGCTCAAATCTTTACAAATTGCACTTACATCGGTTACACTTCCTTGGCAACCTGTTGGATCTGCCACTACCAGATATCTCATTAATGAAATTGTGTTAGGTGAAGAATCGGATGTAGATGAAGCCGGCGTTAGAATAAGCCATTTTGAATTGTATTTAAAAGCGATGCAGCAAATGGGCGCTGACACTTCAACTATTCAATTACTTCTCCAAAAAATTAACCTCGGCGAAAATATTATTGATGCAATAAACCAAACCGATTTACACAAAAATGTAAAGGCCTTTCTTCATTTCACATTTGACATTGCACTTCATGCACCAACACATGTTAAAGCAGCGGTGTTTACCTTTGGTAGAGAAGACTTAATTCCTTCGATGTTTATAAAGTTGTTAGAACAGCTATATGCCGAAATACCCGAAAAAATTTCCACCTTCAAGTATTACATCGAACGGCATATTGAAGTAGATGGTGATCATCACAGCCGCCTTGCTATTGAAATGGTTGCAGAGCTTTGCGGAGATGATGAAACAAAATGGAATGAAGCACTCGAGACCGCAAAAAAATCATTAGAAATGCGGTATTTATTGTGGGATGCGATTATGGGTTAATTCATTCAATTTGTGGCGCATTGCTAACTCAAAAAAAGCATTATCACAGATACCTTATTGAAATTGAAAATTACTCAAAAAAAATGCCACCGACTTTTAAAGGCCGATGGCTTGGTTTTTACGCATGAACATCAATTAAAAACTAACTGTATTTATGGTTGTGTTGTTGGACGTTGTAAAAGTTGTTTTCAACGTTGCGCCAGATGTGGAATAAACACCACCACTATACAAACCCCAACCAACAGAATTACCTACAAAACTTCCCCCCGTATAAGAACCGCCAAAATACACTTGATAACCGGTAGATGCAGTAATATTGGCACTTGAAAAATGAAAGTAGTACACTGAATTCTTGGGTTTAAATGTTACCATTTCGGTACCGGAAGTATTTCTAATATGCAAAAGTGAACTGGTAGTTAATGGTGACCCTGATTTTAAGAACATCGTGCGTTGAGTAGAGGTACTGCTAAAATTTTTGGTCATATTTGAGTTCGATCCTGCAGCAATAATCAATCCTCCATTCATATTAAACGTTCCATTAAAGTCTAAGCCTTCTTCTGGCCCATTTGTAACACCACAAACTACTGTAGTTCCTCCGGTAATAGTAATATTGCCATTACTATCTATGGCGTCTTTTCCATCCACAATTACTATACCACCCGAAATATTCAAATTACTACCGTCGTTTGATTCAGAACCGCCCACAACTAAACCGTAGGTAGCATTGATGCCATCATTTGAAGCAGTAATTTTTGTAACCCCACCGGTAATATTAATTAATGGGGCTTCAATTCCTTCTCCCATTGCTGTTACCGTTGAAATTGCGCTGATTATATTATTACCACCATTAATGGTGATTGAAACATCTGAATGTATCCCGTCATCTGTGGAGTTAATATTGTTTTCGCCGCTATGAATAATGATAGCGCCTCCGGCCACAATAGCTTTAGGATGGCTATAATCTGTACCGGAAACTAAAAAACGTACACCGGTAGTAGTAATGTTTAGTACCGGACTGCCGGTTAATGAACCAATTGTTATCATTCCATCAGCTTTAATCCCTTTACCTCCTGTTCCTGAACTACTTGTATTGATCGTTCCGCCCAGTATTTCAATATTTAAATCGGCTGAAAATGCGGCTGCCGCATATGAATCAGTTGCACCTAAAGCATTCGTATAAACAGCACCGTTACCGGTAGTAGTAATACTAATATTGCCATTATTAACGGTGATATTGCCATCGGCAGAAAAGCCCTTTGTACCGGTTGCTGTTGAGGCTCCTTGAATTGTTATAACACCACTGTTCACTACAATAGAACCGGTAGCTTTAACGCCAGTTGGATATGAAGGATCGAAACCCAAACCGGATGCAACTAATGACGTGGCACCCGCAATAGAAATATTAGTATTGCCTCCGTCAAATGTTACTGAACCATCTGCCTTAATTCCCTTTCCGGAGATCCCCGAATTCGCGATGGTTAATTGCGCCGAACCCGCAATATGTACATTTACATCGGCAGATAGGCCTTTACCACTAGCTCCGGTATTGGTAAGGTTTATTATCCCTCCTAATATATGAATATTGCTATCCGAACTTAAACTAGATGTAGAATACGTATCTGCAACGCCACTTATATTAACATAACTGCCGCCATTACCTGCTGTGCTGACAGTGATGTTTCCGCCACTAATATTAATCTCACCGTCTGCCGAAAACCCCCTTCCACCATCTGCCGTACTTGTACTAACAATATTAAATGTACCACCTGTTACATTAATTGCTGCATCCGACTTGATAGCAGTTGCATATGAAGGATCATATCCGCTACCCGAAGCCGCTAATACAGTTGCACCTGATATGGTAATACCAAAAGTTCCGTTACTAATAGTAATATTTCCTTTAGCACTTATTGCTTTAGATTGTGCACCCGATACATTTAAATTAAAAGTACCACCACTCACAACAATCGTATTCGTACCCGTTTTTACAGCTTTTACATCATTAGACGTTGAAGTAACATTAATTGTACCTCCCCCAATAACAATTGCACCATTACCGGCATCGATACCATCAGATACGCTAGTTACAGTAGCAACACCACCATACATTTGATAACCCTCCGAATGGATTCCATCAGATGCTGCGGCACTTATAATAGTAGTGCCATTATTAACCATTACGGTAGAACTTGTATTAATGCCATGCTTTTTTAATCCACTAACCATCAAGGTTCCACTATTATCAATTATAATGGGTCCGTCGGTTGTAATGGTGCCATTTTTAGTACTGGCGGTTCCGTCAGATAATCGATTGGTGGTGCCACTTGTTAATAATAAATAGGTTGTTTTTCCACCCGAAATTGAAAAAGCAGCACCGGCCGGATTGGTTAAGGTAAGGTTGTTTAATACCAAATTCACGGGTTTATCGGTTGTCATTGTTAAGCTTCCATTAACAGAAGAACCTAAAATATTATATTCCAAATTGTCGATACCCGATGCTGCCGTTACAACCACCGTGCCGGCAGTTGCAGTTATGGCAACTCCTCTTGTGGCATAAGGATTAATTATTGTAGCATTATCAGTTCCATTGTAAATAATATAGATCTTATCTAAATTAACTGAGGCAGTAGTAAAAGTTAAACTATCTACCAACATCTTTTGAAAGTTCAATGCCGATGCCTCATTAGTAAGTTTAAAAGTTGCATAGGTATTATCAACTTTAATACTGTCAATAGAGGATATTTCTTTTGCGTATATCGTACTTCCGGAATGGTGAACCTGAATTTTTTGCTGCGCTGCAACACCAAAATTAGTTAATAAAGAATACAAGGTTATTACCAATATTTTTCTCATTTCTTAATTATTTTAATAGTGGATAATCCATTGATTTGAACAAAATATAAACCGGCAGATAAATCCGTTATATCTATTGCTTGATTAGGGAGATATATGCCTTTTTTTACCAACTGACCATTAGAAGTATAAAAACGAATATTGAGCGTACTTGCATTATTCAGTTTAATGCGAATAAAATCCGAACAAGGATTAGGCGTAACAATTGGCGTTTCAATAATTGAACAATTAATTTGTACAGATTGGATATTACTATATTTCGTTTCTCCATCTAAATCCACCATCTTTAATCGATAAAAATATTTACCGTTTAAATTGGGTAAATTAACACTGTAACTTTGGTTATTTCCTCTACCCAACACGCTAATAAAGTTATTTAGGTAAGCACTATTGGTGCCATATTGCAATTCGTAATAACTAAAATTTTCTTCTACGGTACTTTTCCAATTAACAGTAGCCGCACAATTATTGGATACTGCCGAAAACTGTGTAATTGCTACGCCCAATGTTGATAGCGTATCGGTAAACGTAATCTTTCGAATAATGCTTATCGGAATAGTGGTAGGTGTTGCTGCATCCGAAAGCTGAACCAATAAGTTATCTGTTTCGAAATACAACTTGCCGCTAGTTGCTACATTAAACACCTGAACAGTTTCATCATAATAGGTAACCTTAACACCGGTTTGCGCAAAAGAATGATGACAAAAAAACAATAAAAGCAGTGCTATAATTTTTTGTATACTTCTCATAAAAATTATTTACTTCAAAGTATACAATTACAGTACCATGCAAGAAATTAATCGCTAAAAGCCTTTATTGTATCGACAAGTTGGGTAAATCGATAAAAGCAACAATAGGCTGCTTTGATTATACAAACCAATATTTGAAAAAATTGGTAAGTATAAATGTTTCAAACATGCACACTTCCGAAACCAATGTTACTTATGACAAGGGCAGAATAGCTCTTACGCCTTAGCGCTTAAGCCATTATATAGACACTAGCCGCCGGCCCATATCCACGCTATAAAAAATAGTTTACTTATGTTTCACTGCATTTAATGCGCAATGTCATCCGCGGTTTTGTTAATAAAAATTTAATGGATTCCATTGGTCGATACAATCAACCATTTCGCAGATGTTACCCCATAATTGGTAACATTTTGGCCTGATACAAATTGAGTTCCTTCAAAATTTCAACATTTTTAAAACGCATATAACAGAATAGCAACCATATCAAAGTTTAGCAACTTTTTAATCAACCACATAAAAAGAAAAAAATGGAAAGAAAAAATTTCTTAAAAGGAATTGGGCTTGTAGGTATCGGCGCCTTTGCAATGCCCTTAATTAATTCTTGCAAAAAAGACGACACAACAAATAGTGGTTCGTCTAGCAGTTGTACTGTTTCACCAACCGAAACGGCGGGTCCCTTTCCTACCTCTATTGGCGACCCTACTTTTCAAGCATCTGCTGCTTATATAAGAACAGATATTACAGATGGACAAGAAGGCGTACCCTTAACGGTAAAAATTATTGTAAAAAACACAAACAATAATTGTGCAATTGTACAAGGAGCATTTGTTGAAATATGGCATTGTAATAGATTAGGCTATTACTCTGAATTTGGCCCTTCAAATGCGGGAGGATTACAAAACGTTGATATGACTGCATTTGACTTCTTGCGTGGTAAACAAGTTTCAGACAGTACAGGAACTGCAACTTTTTTAACGGTTTACCCTGGTTGGTATACCGGACGAGCACCACATATTCATATGCATATTTATAATGCGGCCGGTGTGTCAAAATTAATTACCCAAGTTGCCTTTACTGAAGCAATAAGTACAACGGTTTACACTACTTCTGCTTTTTATACCGGTGTAGCACAAGGAACATCAAATGCAAGTGATAATGTATTTAGCGATTCCCTCTCCAATAATATTTGTGATAGTTTAACAGGTAGTGTTGCCGCCGGTTATGTGTTAACTAAAACAGTTTATGTAGCATTTTAATTGCAAAAAAATGAAAGACGAAGTAATCATTTACAAGGCAGAAAATAGAACAAGTGTTAAAAAAGATGTTGTTCAATATTGCACAATACTCAAAGATAATTTGAGCAATAATAACTGTGCGTCATTTCAGCATTTATTATATGTTGACGATATTTTCTTGCAGCCCAAACAAGTAATTGAACTAACTAAGTTTGACAATTGCCAATTGCTAATATTACCTGTTATTGGCGGTATTGAAATAAACAACTCCATAAGTTTTATTGGTGCTGAACAATTTTATTGGAAACCAATCAATAATAAAACAACCATTGTAAATCCTTATGAAGCCAACGAAGTAAATTGTTTGTTGTTGGGCTTCAATTATAAGGCACCATACCTCATGCATGATTACTTTGGTGAAATTGATTTTTCCACAAAAAACATGCTACATCCCTTTTTAAATTTACCCCATTTAAAAATGTTGATAGGAATTTTTAAAGGAAGGCAAGAATATACTTATGAAACAAAATATAGCAACACCGGCATTTATTGTATGGTAATAAAAGGGGTTGTTGAAGTAAATGGCAGACTACTACACCCGAGAGACGGATTGAGTTTTTCAAAAGTTAAAGACATTGAATTGGAAGCATTAGCAGACAATTCTATTATATTATTTATTGAAACAACATAAAAACTACAACCGACTAATCTTACAAAGGCAATAATAGGAGAAACATGCTTCGATTATTTAAGCAATTGCTTGGGTATTTGTAGTAATGATTTAATACAGCAAGTAAAGTTAAGGGTTGCTTATGCTGCGGTTGCAGATACTGTAGATATAAATGATCCCGGTTTTACCTGAACTACTTTATAAAGCATGATCATTTTATGATTAATGAAAACCAAGATTAAAAATTAGTATAGCGTAAAATATTTTAGAAAAACCAAAAGTATGTTTGAAGGTTGATAAGTTGAGTGAAGCCAATCAAGAGCAAAAGTTCAGCAACTTGCGCACAGTATTAAAATATGGTAAATTCGTTGTTATGAGATTAACAGATAAGTGGTTAAAAATTACTGCTGCGCATTTCTTCTGCTGGCTTTTGTTTCTTGGTTTGGTTGTTGGATTCATGAACAATCCCGAACGAGGAACCACGCTCGTACAAACAATAGCAAATCCTTACCTATGGCTATTTACCGGCATTTACATTTTGCTTTTCTATCTGCATGCAAATTTTATTCTACCGCAATTATATTTTAATCGGCAGCGTCTGCTTTACTTTGTTGTATTGTTAATTTTGATGCTGTTCTTTTTTTGGCTACAACCATTTGATAAATTACTCAGTAGCAGCTTGCCAGATGAATTTAGGGGCGGCGGCACGGGTTTTGCATTTCCACCCAAAGATTTCGATTTTCAACCCAACCCTCGTTCTACACATAAAACAGATATTATTTCTATTGTACTTTTTTTTGCAACCTGTTCTATTGGTATGGCTATCGCATTGGCAAAAAAATGGCAAGAAACAGAACGAATTGCATTAGAGTCTGCAGCCCAAAGAAGTAATGCTGAATTAGCCTTTTTAAAAGCACAAATAAATCCTCATTTTTTATTTAACACCATTAACAATATTTATGCAATGGTAATAACGGGTAATTCAGAAGCTCCTAATGCCATACTGAAACTTTCATCCATGCTGCGTTACCTTACCGATGAACAACAAGACTTACTGGTTCCACTAGAAAAAGAGTTAGCTTGCATACAGGATTTTGTTGATTTACAAAAATTACGGTTGGGAGAAAATATGACCGTTAAAATGGAATGGGATGTTCAAATAACTGATGTTCAAATTCCACCGCTTTTGTTAATGACTTTTGTTGAAAATGCATTTACGCATGGCGTTAGTACCCATCAAGCAGCCAATATAATTATTCGATTAGAAGCAAAGGCAGGCAAAATATTTTTCTTTTGTTTTAACCAGATTTTTCCTAATCGGAACAAACAAAACAGAAGTGGCATTGGAATTACGAATGCATGTAAAAGACTGGATCAACAATACCCTAATCAATATAAACTAGCAATTATTAACGACAATTTGCAGTACGAAGTTAATCTCACCATAATCATTTAACAGATATGAAATGTGTTGTAATTGATGATGAGCCTTATGGAGTGCTCTTATTAAAAGACTATATTTCTAGGATGCCGGGCCTTACCCTGATGCAATCTTTTACAGATGCTATTAGCGGTGGAGAATATTTACGTAACCATAAAGTAGACTTACTTTTTGCCGATATTCAAATGCCGGATATTTCTGGATTAGATTTAGTGAGATCACTACCGGAACCTCCATTAATAATTTTTACCACTGCTCACAGAAACTTTGCAGTAGAGGGTTTTGAACTAGCTGCGGTAGATTATATTGTTAAACCCATTGCTTTTGATCGCTTTCAATTAGCCATTGAAAGAGCAGGTGAAAGAATACGTCAATACCAACCTGATGAACAGTCGGCCATTATTGTTTTTACAGAATATCGTATGGTAAAAATTCCTGTAGATGATATTTTGTATATAGAAAGTGTAAAAGATTATATCAAAATTCATCTTCGTGTAGGCAAGCCTGTTATGACCTTAATGACCATGAAAAAAATAATTGAATTATTACCTAACGAATTATTTGCGAGGATTCATCGAAGCTATATTGTAGCGATTAAACAAGTTCAAGCTATTAATCAACGAAAAGTTGTTTTAGCAGGAGATATCAACTTAGCAATCAGCGATAGCTATTCGGATTTTATTCAACTTTGGAAAAACAATGCTTAAAAAACGTTTTCATAAAAATTGAACTATCCTGCTTATTGAAAACGAATAAAATAGTATCAACCCATTAAAATTTCTTAATAATCTGTTTCGCCACATTCGTTTTACCCCAATCGGCCATCGCATACAAAATAGGCATTAAGGAATGGCCCGATTTGCTTAATTCGTATTCCACTCTCGGTGGTAATTCTTTATATTCTTTTCTTTTCACCAAACCAAAAGCTTCCAGTTCTTTCAATTCATTGGTTAATACTTTATTTGAAATTGCAGGAATTAACTGACTTAATTTTCCAAAACGAATGGCACGATCGCCAATTACATTTAAAATGATTGGTTTCCATTTGCCGCCAATTATACTCATGGCGCGCGTAACCGGACAATCTAAAGGATTTGCAATAAAGCGGGCAGAAGAATTTGTAGTTACCATTTGGTTACTTGTTTTTACTAAATTAGTTACCAAAATTCACTTATAGCAATACTTTTACTAAAAAAATGAAGTTTAGCTTTACGTTGTCCCTCCTAGCGGCTTTCGCTTTTTTACAAATACAAGCGCAGCAGCCCCTTAGAAGATTTTTACAACCTGCAACTGTTGTCAATAAAATCCCTTACGGAAATAATGCTGCCGCTGCGCATTTCGTGCAATCAACTGATGCAAAAATTTATTACGAAATATATGGACAAGGCCAACCCGTTGTTTTGTTACATGGCGGGCTTTTTGGTTCTACTATCGAGATGTCGGATTTTATTGATAGTTTATCTAAAAAATTTCAGGTAATCGCCATCTCTACGCGAGGACATGGAAAATCAGAATTAGGAAACACTCCTTTAACACTTACCCAAAGAGCTGATGATGTAATAGCCGTGCTTAATCAAGTAACCAAACAAAAGGCAATGGTAATCGGTTTTAGCGATGGAGGTTATACCGCCTATCAGTTAGCTGCCACTCATCCTGAAAGAGTGAGCAAGATGGTAGTAATAGGGGCCGGAATTCTTTACCCCGGTTTGCGAAAATTTGGTTTTGAAGTTCAACAAGCCTTTCAATTAGATTCTGCTTATTGGAAACAACAAATGGCATTAATGCCCGATAGCACCCGACTACCCGAATTATTTGAACAAATAAAAAACTGTTACAGTAAAGTAAACGTGGGCCAACAATTACTAGGTAGCATTCAATGTGAGGTAATGGTAATGGCCGGCGATAGTGATGAAGGTAATTCTGTTCAAAATGTTTTAACCGCAGCTTTGCTAATTCCTAAACATCAAATTGCCATTATTCCGCATGCGGGCCACCCGGTTTTTAATGATAATTTTGCAGCGGCTTGGGCCTGTATTGCCCCATTTTTAAAACCATAAAGAATGAACAAATTTTTTTTACTGGTTATTGTTGTAATCTACTCAAATCGTATCGCTGCGCAAAGCATTGACTTAGGCAAAACACAATTAATACCGTTTCAAGTTTATATGCAGCTAGACAGCAATGGAGTTGTGCGAGCTATTAAAGACTCTACCATAATTGGCGTAGATGAACCCACTTTTGTGCGAATCAAAGATTTTGATTTTAGTAATGGTATCATTGAATTAAAAGTATTGAGTAAGCTAACTCCTCGAGCCGGTGATACGGCACGTGGTTTTATTGGTATTGCTTTTAGAATCAATGAAAATAACAGCGCCTTTGAAAGTATTTACTTACGACCCACCAACGGGCGAGCCATGCAACAAATCAGACGCAATCGTGCCATTCAGTATTTCTCTTATCCCAATTACAAATACAATATCCTTCGTCAAACATCACCCGGCCAATATGAGTCTTATGCAGACATGGGTTTAAACGAGTGGATTCAAATGAAGATTGTAGTGAACAAGCAACAAGCCATTTTGTACCTTAATAATAACAGCCAACCTGCATTAATTGTAAACGATTTAAAATTAGGCCCCGATCAAAAAGGGGGAATTGGCTTGTTTGTTGACATCGGTACTGAAGGTTATTTTAAAGATTTAAAAATTACTAAAACAAATTAGTAAGCCCGATGCTTGTTTAAACCAGCACTGCTAAAACTTAGCACTCATTATATTCACGCTCATTTTATTGACTGTAAAAATGTATCTTTCTCATTTAAATTTGTGCATTAAATAATTATACAATGAGCTTAATAACCTCTAATCAAATCATTCATCACGTTTTCTTTTGGTTAAAAAATCCAAACTCAACCGAGGATAAACAAA
>JBJOQA010000112.1:0-5234 GCA_046050225.1 Bacteroidota bacterium
GCCGGTAGTTATGTGTACAATCGCCCCGGTGCGGCGCCCCTAGGCAAAAGTGATTTTGCGCTCAATGCCGGAAAAAGCATCAACGTAAACATTTGGTTATTCATGCAAAAAATTAACCTAATTAAACAACACGTGTTTTTAAAATACGGTATTGGGGTTGAGTTGAATAACTATCGCTACAAATCGTCTGTTAGCTATTTAAACGAAAATCCGTTTATAACAGGCGCCAGTCCTGCACCGATCGTATTTAGAGACTCGGTTACCTTTACCAAAAATAAGTTGGCGGCCGACTACCTTTCGGTGCCGGTAATGTTGAGTTTTCAAACCGGAAAATCGCATAATCGTGGTTTAAATATAAGTTTTGGTGTGAGCGCCGGCTATTTGTACAGCCAACGTAATAAACAAGCCAGTGAAGCAAGAGGTAAATTAACCACCAAGGGCAACTTTGACTTAGAACAATTTAAATTGGCCTATGTTGCCGAATTAGGTTTAGGCCCGGTTCGTTTATACGGCACCTATAGCCCTAAATCAATGTACCA
This sequence comes from Bacteroidota bacterium, assembly GCA_046050225.1. Lineage (GTDB taxonomy): Bacteria > Bacteroidota > Bacteroidia > Chitinophagales > Chitinophagaceae > Ferruginibacter. Next base: position 540 of record JBJOQA010000112.1, read on the forward strand.
AAGAGGTTTAGATATTCGACCTTACACACTAGGTTTACGTTTTAGCAATTGGTAATAGCGTGTAGGGTATACCGTTGAAGCACGAATAAAAATGCATTCAACCCACCATTAACCGAATCGAAGTAATTGGAAATGTTTGTCCAAATACTTCGATTCGGTTTTTTTATTGAACCTAAACAGCCGCTAATCTGATTATTTCTGAATAAACTTTCAATTTCATTCGTTAATCTGCGCTCTTTTCCTTTACTTTTGCAAATTGCCCTTTTCACATTGCACAGCGCAAGGCAATATCCGAAACATATTCAGCAATCAATACCATTAGCTTTGGCCTTATCACATTTAATTAAGTACGTGTACAATACAGCTTCGGATGAAGTTGTTAGAAGAGGGAAAAAAATTCATCTGTCGGGATATGTAGAAATGGTAGAACATGACGAGCTACTCAATGCCGTTCTTTTCAGAGTAAAAGATGATACCTACAGCACTTATTACAAAGTAAATATTTTACAGTATCACGACCCCAAGGGGATGTCGTTACGCTGTACTTGTCCGTATAACCTCGGCGATATTTGTCGCCATGAAGCGGCAGCCCTATTTCAATTGCAAGAGTTGATCGACAAAAACATGTTGGGCAGCAATAGCATTGAATACAATCAATTGCATACCATTGCAAAGATGAAGCATATTGATTTAAAAATCATTCGTGTTTTATCGAGCACCGAAATATTTGATGCAGCCGATCATAATGTATCTAAAAACCCGGCTACTATTAAATCGGCCGCAAACGAACGTGTTGAAGCCGTGGTAGAAATGGATGGCGAAGCGTATCCGGTAGTGATTCAAAAAAACGACGAGCGCAATTTTGATACTTCTTGCAAATGCAAGGAAAAACAACATCCGCTTTGCGTGCACAAAACAACAGTGCTATTGCAGTTGTTTCATACCTACGGACCATTTTATTTTGATTCAATTCGCAACTGGGATAAAGAAAAAAATAAGTTGCTTCAAATTTATGGTTACAGTTTAGAAGACGACTTAAAAGGCAAATTTGAATTTGCTTATAAAGACGGGAAACCATTTTTAAAAGTACTAGATCCCAGCATTAAAAGAGTAGCGCCAAGTAGTTTACCTGCAAAGCCGGCTTATATGCAGCCTACCCCGGTAGTTACTACCAATACCGTAGCACCAACTTCCGGCGAAGCCGAACCTACCGAACCCGCACCTAGCAAGCAATTGGGCGTGGTGTTCAATTTCAACAACCATACCTATCCTTACTTTTCGGTAGACGCCATACAGGCCGATGCCGGATCGGATGTTAAAAAAATTATCGGCAAAGCCGAGAAATTAGACCTTACCAAATATGTAAATACCGAAGCATTTAGTGAAGATGACAAAATGCTGTTGCAACAAGTTAGAAAGCTTCAACCTTCGGAAGTAAATAAATACCTCAATCGAAATTCGCCTTTCAGCGGCATTTGGGAAAACATCATTCATACTGATGGCGAAGAACTGCCCGAAGAAACCCGCGCATTAATTGCCGAATACCTACACCCCAAGTTGCGTAAGCTGTTTGAAGAACAAGCTACCAACCCGATGGTGTTTTATTTGCAAGACGGAAAGTCATTTAAAACCGCACATCTAGAAGAAGTATCGGTGAGTGATCAATTGATAGCACCGCTATTTCGCATTACGGCACAAGACGGCGGATTTGAACTACAATGTCGTTTTAAAGTTAACGGCGCCGAACAACCGGTAGCCGCTAATGAATGTAACAACACCTTACTGTTTTTATATAATCATGTGTTGTATTTGTGGCAACGGCCCGAAGATGCTTTACAAGCCGAAAAGTTTATCAAACAAGGTAACCTTAAGCTGAGTAAAGAAAATTGGGCGGCGCAAATGCAAAAAACTATCATGCCGCTTACGCGAGAGTACCAGGTAGAATTTGATAAAAGCTTGGTGAAGGAAGTAAAAAGCGGAGAGCCTGAAATTAAATTACTATTACAAGAAAAAGGTGATTACCTGGTTTTTCAACCGGTATTTACTTATAAAGGATTTGAAGTTCGTCATAACGACAAACCAACCATTACCATCCCCGATGGTGATAAAATATTAATGGTGCATCGTAATGCCGAAGCCGAACAACGTTTTATTTCACAACTCGCTTCTTTACACTCGCAGTTTATTCGCCCGCAAGAAGGTAATAGCCTGATTTTGAAAGGCGTGGATGTGTTAAAAAACAATTGGTTCTTTTTGTTTGTAGATGCCATGAAAGAATCAAAAGTACCGGTGTATGGTTATGAAGCCCTGCGCAACTTTAGATTTAATACGGCACGCCCCTCTACCCATATTCATGTAAGTAGCGGTTTAGACTGGTTTGATGCCAAAGTGGAAATTGACTTTGAAGGACAACGGGTAGGCATTCAAGATATCAAAAAAGCATTGGCCGCCAAACAGTCGTTTGTGCATTTAACCGACGGTACGCTAGGTATCTTGCCGGATGAATGGCTCAAACGTTACTCTTTGCTGTTTAAAATTGGCGATGGCAAAACGGATAAGTTAAGATTGTCGAAATACCACATGAGTGTTATCGACGAACTGTACGAAAACCGCGATACAACGGAGTTGAGTTTTGCATTAGACGAAAAATTTGAACGCTTACGCGAATTCAAACAAATACCCGAAATTAATCCGCCATCTGAGTTGTCGCCCATCTTGCGCAATTATCAGGTAGCGGGTTTTCAATGGTTGAGTTATTTAAATGATGTGGGTTGGGGCGGTATCTTGGCAGATGATATGGGTTTGGGTAAAACCGTTCAAGCCTTGGCCATGTTACGCCACTTTAAAGAATCTACCGGTCATTTAAAAGCAATCGTCGTTTGTCCAACAACGTTAATTTACAACTGGGAAAACGAGATTCGCAAATTCACGCCTACTTTAACCTATGTAATTCATCATGGTAGTTTGCGCTCGCGCGATATTGAGGCTTTACAAAAATACAATGTAATCATCACCACCTATGGCACGTTAAGAAGCGACATTCAGGTGTTGTTGAAAATTCCATACGACTATGCGGTATTGGATGAAAGCCAGGCCATTAAAAACCCGGCTTCAAAAGTTACCAAAGCGGCTTGTTTATTAATGGCGCGCAACAAGGTTTGTATGAGCGGTACGCCATTACAAAACAATACGTTTGACGTATTTGCGCAAATGAATTTCTTAAACCCGGGCTTATTGGGTAGTATGGACTTCTTCCGCAACGAATTTGCAACCCCCATTGATAAATTTGGTGAACAAGAGCAAAAAGAACATTTACGTAAGCTATTGTTCCCGTTCATTTTGCGTCGTACCAAAGAGCAGGTAGCCAAAGATTTACCGGAAAAAACCGAAACCATTTTGTTCTGCGAAATGGACAAAGAGCAGCGTAAAATTTACGATGCGTATCGCAATAGCTATCGCGATAAAATTATGGGGGTGATTGATAAAGACGGTATCGACAAATCGCAATTAACCATCTTGCAAGGCTTGATGAAGTTGCGTCAAATATGCGATAGTCCGGCGATTTTAAACGAAGAAGAAAAATACCCGAATCATTCTATCAAGTTGGAAGAGTTAACCCGCGAAATCACCGAAAATATTGGTGAGCATAAAGCGTTGGTGTTTTCTCAATTCTTGGGCATGTTAGGTTTGATACGCGAAAAACTACAAGAAGAAGGCATCGCCTACGAATATTTTGATGGTAGTACGGGCATTAATGATCGTCAAAAAGCCATCGACAATTTCCAAGGCAATGATAATTGTCGCGTTTTCTTGATTTCATTAAAAGCAGGGGGTGTGGGTTTGAACCTTACGGCGGCAGATTATGTTTATATCGTAGATCCTTGGTGGAACCCGGCGGTAGAACAACAAGCGATAGATCGTACGCACCGTATTGGCCAAACCAAAAACATCTTTGCATATCGTATGATTTGTATCGATACCATTGAAGACAAAATCATGCAATTGCAAGAGAAGAAGCGTAAACTGGCCAGTGAATTAATTAGCGATGATACTAATTTTGTAAAAACATTGTCGAAAGCCGATGTAGAATACTTATTCAGCTAATCAATTCATTGGTATTAATAATTTTGAAAACCGCATTGGCGGAATGTGGAAAGATGAAAAAATTGATTGCATTAGGTTGCAGCCTTGGACTGGTAACCTTGTTACATGCCCAGCAAATTAGCGATGTTGATTTAAAAAAAGACATCGCCCCTTTAACAGGCTCGTTAAAGAAATTAATACAATTGAAGCCGATAAGTTTCAATTATGATACCCAACGTTTTAAGCATTTGGCATTAGCTTCAACACCGCAGTATGGTTTTATTGCAGAAGAAGTACAAAACATTTTTCCGCAGTTGGTTAGTGAGCGCCATATTAATTATGTTTATGGCAAAAACGTATATCGTGATGCGGCTATACCACAGGTAGATCAGGCGGCGCTCATTCCGGTTTTGGTACAATCGGTAAAAGAACTGCATGCTGAAATAGAAAAACTGAAAGAAGAAATTAGGCAACTTAAGGCTGCGCTGCATTAAACACACGAGGGGCATTTACAAATTGCCTCAGTAAGCAACTTATAACCATGAAAAATTTATTTGATGCCGCTGCCGCGGAAGAAATTAAACAACGAATTCAATTGCTTCAACCGGATAG
>JBJOQA010000113.1:0-3156 GCA_046050225.1 Bacteroidota bacterium
GTGAAATTGAAGCGCCCAAATGGTTAAGCAATGGTATAACACCCTATAGTACACGCAAATTAATCGAAAAAAATATTATTCAATTTACCCCCAACTTTAGTCTTGATTTTTTAAATGCCCATCAGTTTCCGGCATCTTATTTTACTGCAGAGGCCCAATACCAACTTCAACAACATAATTACGCCAATGCACTAACAGCCATCCAAACAGCCATCCAAAAAAACAATGGCGTAACCAATTGCACTTGCATGTTTTTACTGGTAGATTATTATACCCAAACGCAACAATATGAAGCCGCCATCCAAACCATCAGTAGTGGTATAGATTGTAAAAGAAATAGCTGGGATGATGATTATAGAGAAAACAATCTTCGCACACGCGCCGATTTATTTGAAAAAAACAAGCAATTCAACGAAGCTGCTAAAGACTACAACCATTTAATAAATATATCCGAAAGCAGGGTGGAAGCCGAAATCAATCGCGCTCAGTTTTTAATGCGCCAACAAAATTATACGGCAACTATTCAAAACCTGCAATTACTATTAACCGAAAATCCGTCGAATGAACCTGCCGAATTGCAGGGCTATCGATCAGATTATAATCAAGTTTACTTTCATTTAGCCGAAGCAGAATACAAGGCCCAATTTTTTGATTCAGCCTTTTATCATTGGCTGAAAGCCGAAGAAACCGGCTACCATAATAATAGCGATTGGCAAATCATTACCTATTTCAACAACCTGATTCAACAACATCCATCTCAACCCAATTTGTATTTGGCGCGCGCGCTGGCCCATTATCGTAGAGGTCCCTATTTAGGTTGGGGAGATTCTACCAAAAACAGTTTTCAATTGGCCTTAGCCGATACCTACGAAGCCGAAAAATGGGGAAGACGCGATTTTAAAACCTACTTATATCGTGCTCAAATTTTACATCAACTAAAACAAAATAATGAGGCTCTTGTGGTAATCAACCAAGCTATTCAACTAAACCGCGTAAGCATCGAATGTTACGCAACACGCTATCAAATTAGATCCGATTTAGGGCAAACCAAATGGGGCGATCGCACCGACCCCGACCAAGTAATATTAGAAAAATTAAGGAAAAAACAACCAACCGCTATCAGGCTTGAAGATGATTAAAATTGGCTTTTAAAATGATACCCAACTTTTAGGCTTTTTTGCGTGAAAACTACACCGCACTACACTATAAATTCAAATTTCCTGTAATACCTTTATGGCATGGTTGCGGATGTTGACATATCACAACGCTGGCAAATATTGGAATCAATTGTAGGTAAACAAATTGGTAGAATGCCGGAGCTGGATGACCATTTATTATTTATTGGCATCCGCGAAGCGGGACTACCCCCCCAACCCATTTATACTGAAGCCGAAAAAGCCAAGCTCATTCAAATGGCCGAATGTACGGTTTTGGCTCCCGCCAGATATTTTGAATTGGTATGGGTAGAAGATTCGGGATGGCCACACTTTAATACACTACGCCCCCTGCCCCGCATGAAGCCCGAAGAAAAAGTGGCATTCATGCAAAGCCATATCCTGCAGTATGCAGTAAAAAATAAAATCGTTAAATAATGTTTGACTGCTGATTTTGTGCCGGTACTTTAATAGGTACCAGTTGTATCATACCAATGGCATGAAATAATTTGATAAACGGATATACCGGATCAAACTCCCACCACTTAGCAGCAAAATTTGCACGCGCGCCGGCATGATGATGATTATTTTGAAACAACTCTCCCAACATTAAAAAATCAATAATCAGGGTGTTTCTTGAATAATCTTGCTCATCTTTAAAATTGCGATAGCCATATTTATGGCCGGCCCAATTTACCACGGCGCCTTGAATAGGACCCATTAAAAAATGAATGGGTAATAATAAAAACATCCACCAACTTGATGCAAATACAAGATAAAATGTGATATAAATACCCGCAAAAAAGATACGCATCAACCAGCTATCGGCTACTTTATCAATAATGGGATATACCGGAAAATTCTTATCAAACTTCGGTTCCACTTCCATCGTACCCTTTAATACGCCTTTATACACTTTGCGTGTATGCCACATCATGCTAAATACCTCTTTAAAAAAATGCGGTGTATGAGGGTCTTTTTCCGTATCGCTGTAAGCATGGTGCATGCGATGCAAAATAGCATAGGCGCGTGCATTTAAATAAGAAGAACCTTGCGTAATCCAAGAATAGATATACCAAAACTTCTCCCAAAAAATATTCATGGTAAACATTTTATGCGCAGCGTAACGATGGAGATAAAAAGTTTGTCCGAATAACGACAAATACCAATGCAGAATAATAAACAATAAAATGATCATGCGAGTAATTGAAACACGAAAGTATTTCATGAATGATTACAATACGAATGTTAGAAATCGTTACATGTTATATGTAGAATAAAGTGAATAAAAAAAGGGATCGTCTTTCAACAATCCCTTATAATTAAGCATTCAACAATTTATTTGATTTCTACAAAAGCTCTTTTTAGTGGCGATTGATCAGTTAGAGTAAAGGTTTGTATACCGGCTTCTAATGAACGAACCAACAATTCTTGTTGGCTTTTCTCGCCCTCTCTTCCTGCTGCCGTTACCATTATTTTAAAGGGAGCCGGCGTTGAAATTTTTGTTTGCAAAATCAAGCTAGCCGGTGGGCCCTTACGTTCTTTATCCGGCGCAAATAAAGTTTCAACCACTTTACCCGTACTATCTGCAACTTCTACTGTTAACGCCGCAAAATTTTGCTTGGCCGATTTTTGTAAAAATAAGGTTACCGGTTTACCGGCTGTAGAATCTAATGTTGTTTTTTCTTCAAAACTAATGCCGGCAGGGCGTTTTTGTTCTTTGGCAAAAATGCGTCCAAATTCGGCAACCGGTTCCAATACCCCTGTTACAGATAATACCAAAACAACTCCTGCTACTAAAGAAGCCGCAACCAATTCTTTTTTGATGGATCCTGTACTGCGATCTTTTGAATACGATTTAATAGAAGCCCAATTATTCAAAATATGAAAAATTACAAACCCTATAAACAACAAACCAAAAATGGTATGCGCCATCTCAACAAACTCAGGCTTTTGTTTGATATATAATAAAATGCCCGAAATAGCCAATATCACAAATGCG
>JBJOQA010000114.1:0-5528 GCA_046050225.1 Bacteroidota bacterium
CTATCCGGTATTTGACCAATACTTTGAAATTGAGCATTAGATTGACTATAATGTATTACACCATGCGTAAGCGAGTCGTGCTGAAAATAACCCCGCATCATTTTTACCGCACCGATGTTCGTTTCAATTGTAGCATAACCCTGCAATTCACCCATCGCAAAATTGCCGGTTTTAGTAAGATAGTTATTACCGGATTTATAATGAAGAGATCCACTCCCATTTGGTTGACCTTTCAGCATTTCGCCTTCGTAAATGTAGCTGCTATTTGATTGACGTGCATAACTTACTTTACCAATACCATTTTGACAATTACCTGATAAACAACTAGGATATGGTAGCCAAGTAGTGCCGGAGTCGATAGTAAATGCCCCTTTTAAGAAACTACCATTTCTAAACATTCCGGTATCCATTTGAGCGGCATTATATTTACGTTGGCCCCAACCGTGGAGTTGACCAAACCTAAAATACCCGGAATCTATATAACCATTACTTTGTTGATAGCTTACCCCAAAACCATTGGCTTGATGTTGCGCAAAAAAACCTTCATACTTATTGCCGTTGGCATAGGAAACAATTGCCGGTCCTTCAATCGGCAAATTCAAACATGCAAGTGTAAGCGGCATAACCATAGAGATTGTTAGTTCTGCGTACTTTTTATCATGCTTTACTACTTCGTAGGTTAATTCATTAATCAAATTCAATTCAGAGAGATTTACATGCGTAAGTGTATATCGTGTACTAAAAAAGCGACTGCTATAATGGGTTATATTTTTTACGGCTACCAACCTCCCGTCTTTTATAGCAATTAAAGCTTTTACATCGCCAACACTTAAATCCCCATCACCCATGGGCATTCCTTTTTTATCGGTCTTTCCTGTCCAATTCTTGCTCTTAACAAAATCAACAACGATATCCCTTTTATCGGGATAAACACTTTTAAAAAATTTCTGGTTTTTGAAAATAATAGATGGCGCATCAATCTGACCGCCTGCACGAGGATGATACCAGGTAGCTATTGTATTTTGGGTTCCTTTAAATAAAATGCCGGCAAAGAAAATGCCTTCTTCCACAATGGAGTCAACCTGTGAAACTCGCTGATAATAATAACTCCATTTACCTTTACCATGTGGGGTATTGGCTAATAGCTCTCCTTCATATACCCCATCTCGCCAATGTATAATTCCTAAACCGTTATCACAATTTCCATTAATACATTGTGCGTATCCTTGTTGAAATACAATTGTACAGCAAATCCAAACAAAAAATTTCATCATCCAAACAAAAAAGGTTAGATATAATAAACTAATGTACTATATAAATTTAGTTTAGAATGCGTCAAAACATTAATTAATTTATTCTTAATCGATTCGAAATAGGAGGCAAACTTTTAAAACCAATACAACAGGTTCACTTTAAAGGATGCTACTTAAAAAAGACAAGAGTTCATCAAAAGAGAAAGCCTGATCATAACAATCAGGCTTTCTCTCTTAAAATATTATTAGTTAAATCTAGTTAATAAAAAAGATTAATTCTTTTTAAAAGACATTGCACACCAAACATTATCCAATGCAATGGTACGCGTGCATTCCAAATTGTGCGCCGTTATACAAGGCCAATTACAATCTCTTGAAAGATCGCTTACAATTTTTGAAGTTACTTTGGGATAGGCTATCCACAACTTTGCATTGGCATGCATTGCCGGAACCACGTCCTTTAAAATGTCTGATAATTGCTTGTGATTAATCACAAACAACAAAGCCAGATCAATTTTTTTTGCCTTTAATAAAGGCGTTACGTTCTTTGAAAAAGATAATTTGGCAAACTGCTTTTCAACTGTGGAAGGCAAACCCTGAATCAACAGGTTTTTTTCGTCCTTAATCTGCAATTTCTCAAAAACCGTTAGTGAAGGCGCTAAAACTTCCATATAGATCGTTTAAGGGATAGCAAAAGTAACGATTTTTTTGTCATATATCCCGCTTTTGCGGCAATTAATTCGATAAATGACTACAATTCATTCCTATTTTTATCCAAAGAGCAGCAAATGAACGTTTTACACAACCTAATTTAACTGCATTCAAGTTCTACTAAAACCTAACGAAGACGCTTCCAGTACCACAAATCGGTTTGTGGCGTTTCGCCTATCGGAAAATCATGCGTATCTCCGGTAGGCTCAAAACCATATTTTTTATAAAATTTTTGGGCCCGATAATTATGTTCCCAAACCCCCAACCAAATAACCTCGTAATGGCCATCATTCGCAAACTGCAAGGCAAAATCCATCAAACGTTGGGCAATACCCTGCCCTTGATATTGATGTCGTACATAAATCCTGTTCAATTCTAAGGAATGATATTGGTTCATGGCAGGATACCCATCCCTTTCTTCTTTTAATCGCAAAAATCCAAGCGGAACCGCCTTTTCATCCTCGATAAAGAAATAATAACTATCCGGATCTGCCAATTCATATTGCATTTGTTCCAGCGAATAGTACTTTTTCAAATAGAAGTCCATATCTGCCTTCGAACAAGTATCTTCAAATGTATGTCTAAATGTATCGGCTGCAATCTCAGCTAATACATTTGCATCTTGTAAGGTTAATCGTCTAATTGTCATCAATTCCTTAATTTACTTTATAAATGCCATGTAGAACAATCTTAAAGCCATTACCAATTCAATGGCAATACATTGTTCCGTTGATCAACATCTGCCAATCGTTTGGTAGGGTCAATTTCTACACGATTTAAATTAGTGAGTCGTTGCTTAAATTCTAGAATATAGGTTGGGTGCGTCCAACGCCAAGCTTCATGAACAACGCGAACTTGATTAGCATTTTCGTTTGGCTTAACGCCATACTGCAAATTCAACGGTACATAGTGCAATTCAGTACTTCCATCTTTAAAAGTTAGTTGTAAATCAATTGGCATGGGCATATGACCAATTCTTCTCAATCTAATTTTTGACACACCGTTTTCTTCCCATAAACTATCGATGCTATAATCAATTGTTTTGGTAGTATTACACCAATATTCTTTGTACCAGTCTAATTGCAAACCGCTTTGTTTCTCGGCTAATCTAAATAAATCAGCTGCATTAGGATGCTTAAATCGCCATTGATTATAGTATTCAATTAATATTTTGTCGCGAACCGATGCGCCTACGATATAACCCAATTGCTCCATAAATACGGCTCCTTTTGAATAAGAAGCAATACTATAGGCCATATTGGTATTAAAATGATCGGCATGTGTGGTTAGTGGTTCTTCATACGGACTTTTTGCCAAGTAGTAATAGGCTTGATAATTTCCATAATGTTCTAAAGGCAGAATAGCAGCCGTTGAATCGAGTTTTTTTAATGCGGCTTTATTATCGGCTAATTTAACGCGTGTAACTTTTTCACGATAGTAGGCTTCCACCAGGTCTGTAGCATACTCGGTAAATCCTTCATCCATCCAAGCATACATACTTTCATTGGTCCCCATCATCATTTGATACCAGGTATGCATCCACTCATGAAAAACGGTTCCTAATCCGGGGCCGCTTAATAGCGTGGCCATTGGATATTCCATACCGCCATCCCCCCCATGAATAAACGAATATTGCGGATAAGGATATTTACCAAAATTCTTTTCTATAAAGGGTAACACCACTTCTGCGGCGGTAGCAACTTCTTGCCATGCAGTTTCGGTTTGCGCTTTCCCATCCGGGTTCTTATACAAAACATGTATGGTTGGGCCATTGGCGGGTAATTTGCGGGTGATATGTTTGTAATTAGGATCAGCGGCCCATACAAAATCGTGAATATTGTTACCCACAAATCGCCACGCTCTTTTTGCGCCTTTTGCATTTTTCAAAGCAGTTCCTGGAGCATCATACCCCCAACCAATTTCGGCTGCATTTTGCAATACACCCGTACCACCTAATTTGTAGGAAGAATCGATTAAAATGGTTACGTCAAAATCGCCCCAAACACCATAGAATTCGCGCGCCACATAGGGTGTAGGGTGCCAGCCCTCTTGATCATACTCACACATTTTTGGATACCACTGGCTCATGCTATAACGTACCGTTGTTGTAGGGTTATCCCTCCCGCTCCTACGCACCTGCAGGGGTACTTGTGCTTCAAATTCCATATCAAACACCACTTTGGTATTAGGCAAAATAGGTTTAGTAAGATTAACTTCTAAAATGGTTTCATGGTATTGAAATGGTTGAACCACCCCATTCATCTTAATCGACTTAATCTTTTGATAGCCGATTTCGGTTTCGGTTAATTTACCAATACGATCACGCACGCGCGCATCCCAATCTGGTCGGTTATTTATTTGCGTTTTACCCAATTCTTTGCTTCGCGCATCCATACTGCTATTGGGTTGAAATGCATTAAAATAGAGGTGGTAAAATACTCTATTTAATGCATCTGTTGAATTGTTGCTATACTCTAACTTTTGCTTTCCGGTAAATCGGTTGGTTGCCACATCCATGTCAATATTCATGGTATATTTTACACGCTGCTGCCAGCGATTATTTTGTGCCATCACAACATTTGCACTGATACAAAGGATGAAGGAAAGAATAGATAGTTTTTTCATAATAAAATGTGGCGATAAATTTCAAAAAATAAAAATAACAATAAACAAATTGCTGTTCTAAAAAAAATTGCCCCGGCATAAAACCGAGGCAATGTCATTAATCTAAATAAATTAATTTTTAATCGCTGCTGCCGGTGTAGCAGCTTGATTAATCATCTTGCTAATCACTTTCACTGATTCGTCTAAATAGATATCATTCTTGATTCTATTTAAAAACTGTTTATTTTTTTCAGCCTTCGTAGCATCATCTTTAACCAAATCCAAGTCGTTTCCTGCATTACGCACATCCATCGATTGATTCATTTTATACAATGAATCTAATGTTTTGAATGCAGCTTTCAATTGTTTTTGTTCTTGCTGATACTGTGTAAATTGAAGTGAATATTCTTTATCACTTAGTTTTTCTATGAACTGAATTTGTTGTTTAATGGCTGCAAAAACCGGGCTTGCATTCACTTGTGTACGTGCTCCGTTTACTATAGCATCATTATCATAGGTTGCCACCCAAGTTTTAATATCAGCCTTATTAATTTCATCCCAACTTAGTGCAGTTGGATTATCTCTTTCTCTAGCTTTTAATAATTCATAGCGATCAGGTATTACCACATCCGGCGTAACGCCATTTAATTGGGTAGTACCGCCATTTACACGATAAAACTTTTGCAAGGTTAATTTGATCGTTCCTAAATCTTCTTGCTTTTTATTTGACAGTGAAAATTCATTATCCGGCGCCAATGGAATAGTTCTTTGAACAGTACCTTTTCCATAAGTAGACGAGCTTCCAATTACCACACCACGTTTATAATCTTGGATAGCCGCCGCAAAAATTTCGGAAGCAGAAGCACTAAATTCATCTACCATTACTGTTAACGGACCACTATACAATACAGATTTATCAAAGTCCTTTAATTGTTGCGCCTTATTCATTTCGCGCGATTT
>JBJOQA010000115.1:0-9330 GCA_046050225.1 Bacteroidota bacterium
TGGTATCATTTGTTCATCAATTGTTTAAAGGGATACTAAATTATATTGAGGCTGAACAACTTAGTAAGGCTAGAAGATAATTAGTGGCAAAGAAGGTTCGGAGCATGATTTTTTTGTAAATTTGCACATTATTTAACGCACTATGATGAATACAGGCGGCCAAACATCTTTACAAGAAGAATTTGAAACAATTACTTTGGAGGACGAAACCTACAGCTTAATTGTTTGGAATGATGAAGTAAATACATTTGACTGGGTGATTGAAACCTTAGTTGACATTTGTGCACACACTCCCCAACAGGCCGAACAGTGTGCCATGATTATCCATTATCATGGAAAGTATGCTGTTAAAGAAGGCAGTTTAAAAATCTTAAAACCTATGCAAGAAGCAATTACAGAGCGCGGCATAGGTGCTACCATTGAGGTTTTAGTTTAGTTTTTCCGATATAAGCATTGAACAGGTCACTATTTAATTTATCGTATGGTACTGTTACAACAGCAAATTCAATTTCCGCCGGTTTCTTGGGCAGATGAGGATGGGCTTTTGGCAGTAGGCGGTGATTTATCGCCCGAACGATTATTAGCAGCTTATCCCTTGGGCATTTTTCCATGGTATGGGGAAAATTCTCCCATTTTATGGTGGAGCCCCAACCCTAGATGCGTGCTTTTTCCCGAACAATTACAAGTAAGCAAAAGCATGCAGCAAATTATCAAACAAGAAAAATTTGAATGGCGAACAAATACCGCTTTTGAACAAGTAATACAACATTGCGCAGCTACACCTCGCAAAGACCAAGAAGGTACCTGGATTACGGCCGAAATAACAACAGCTTATACCCGATTGCACCAATTAGGGCATGCACATAGTGCCGAGGCTTGGCTTAATGGCATATTAGTAGGAGGCCTATACGGTATTCTTATTGGCAAAGTTTTTTTTGGCGAAAGCATGTTTAGTCATCAAAGCAATGCAAGCAAATTTGCATTTATCAAGTGGGTAAGGCATCTTCAAGCTAAAGGCATTCAATTAATTGATTGCCAAATGGAAACACCACATTTAAAAAGTTTAGGGGCAATAACCCTTCCTCGCGAAAAATTTATAAAAAAATTACAGGAATTATGTGCATAAAAAAAGCCGCTTTTTGCAAGCGGCTTTTTGTTTATTTCAATTTAATTATTGAATCGTAAGATTTCCTTGAACCAATAAGTTTTTACCCGTAAGAACAGTTATTCCTGCTCCCGCAGAGATGGTTTGAGAAATATTTAGAATACAATTTCCACCTACGATGTGATTGATAACAATGCTGGCGTTTGCCGGTAACGGATTAGGCGGTATGGTATTGCTTGACCAATTGGAAGCCACATTCCAGTTACCATTACCGGTAAATGTATAAGTAGTGGCCAGTGGTGTAGAAGAAAAAGTACAAGTGTTCGTGTTGGTATTGATACTCAAGCCCCATCCATTAATATTTCCTCCATCTTGGTCATAACCATCCACTACTGTTAAAGTCCAGGTTCCCGTGCTATTTTGGCCATTAAAAGCCGAAAGCGCACTTGCAGGCTGAACAATAGTACCGGCCAATGGTGGACAAGGGAAAGTTGCAGTTGCAGCCTGATCATCCAGATTTACATTAATATTATCCTCATCGGCACAAATATTTGTAATTAAATCAACCGTGGTACCGCTTGGACTGGTTAATCGCACCGTAAGGTCGCTGATATATGAATGCGTAATATCCAACCCAACCACATTTAAATCGGTAATTACCGCACCCAAGGATGCAGGAACGACTACAGTTGAAGTTACGGTAGGTGCTCCCGTTGCGGAAATCGTTTTTGGAATATCCACGCTAATTCTACAACTATTCAATCCGGTTTTAAATCGATTTGGGGTTACCGAAGCAGCTCCGGTACCACATCCATTGGTTGATTTTACGCGCCAATAGTAAATGGTGTTTTCTGTTAAAGCGGTTGTTATCGTATAAGGCAAAGCTGTAACCCCACTAATAGTTTGGGCAATCGTACTAAAGTTTGCAACCGTAGATATTTCTATTGTGTATGAGGTAGCTCCGCTAACAGTTGACCAATTGAATGAAGGTAATACCCCAACCCCAATTGCATCATTTGCAGGTAATGTTAAGGATGCGGGTGCTGCTGCACCGCCTCCAACAACAAAAGTAATATCACGGGTTTGCGTGATGGCTCCGGCCGTTCCGGTAATACGAATGTTATAGCTTCCTGCGGCCAAGGTATTGGTATTATTTAACGTTACAACGGTTGAGCCACCCGGTGCAACAGGATTAGAACTAAAACTAACAGTTGTACCTGCCGGATTTAAACTTGCACTTAAATTGATATTTGTTGCAAAAGAATTTACGGATGCGGTTAGCAAAGTTGCTGATCCGCTTGCAGCCGAACATACTGCCACAGGGGCAGGTGAATTAAAATTAAACGAAGGGGCTGGTGCGGCAACAATTGCAAAGTTATTATTTGAAATATCATAAAAAATATTTCCAACAGCCATCACGCGAATACGTGCTGTGGAACTAACATTATTAGGAACTGCTATTTCATGCGAACCATCATTAGGAGTAGATGCAACCAATGTAACCGGGTAGGTATTACCCCCATCCGTTGATAATTGAATGGTAACGTTGGCACAATTAATAGTAGCACCGGCAGTGCCAGCCGGATCCCAAGTAATGGTTTTAAAATCTCCTACCGTCCAACTAATTGCAGTAGCTGTTGGGTAAGTAACTAAAAACGGACCGGTTCCGGCAATAGAAGTTACCGTCATTTCATCTCTACAAACCCCTCCGCCTGCGGCGCGATTATCACGAGCAGTTAAACGGAAGTTCATTACACGAGCATAAGTAGGTAAAATCTCGCCTATGGTAGTTGTGCCTGCTATAACATTTGACAATTTAGGAAAATATCTTGTGCCGGTAGATACCGGAGCAAAAGATCGAAAGATAGGTGCATTGCCGCTAGGTGCATTCCATGTTCCAAATGGACCACCTACATTGATTTGTTCCCAACAATAGGTTAAAGCATCCCCATTGGCATCCGTTGCCGAACCCGTTAAAATAAATGGGGTAGATAGCGGCACTTTATAATCGGCACCGGCATTTACAACCGGAGCGCTATTACCTGTAGCAGTTGAAGTCGGACAAGTATTACCTGAGCCACTATTGGTATAATCAGATATCTGGTCAAAACTAATGGCTGTGAAATAGGCATCACTGTTATTCTGCAAATTTTCAGGACTGCAAATACCAGCGTAAGCCATAATAGTACTACCACTACCCGGCTCTGCATTAGCAGATGAAGATCCATTACCTCCACAAAATCCACTGGCAGAATTAAAGGTATGTTCCCCATCAAACTGATGGCCCATTTCATGAGCTACATAATCTATATCATAGGCATCTCCAACCGGTGAAGGCGAACCTGTAATACCGCGTGCTTTTTGACCTGCGCGACATACTACCCCTAATCCGGCCAAACCGCCACCACCGGTACTAAACGTGTGTCCGATATCATAGTTCGCACTACCAATTTGCGCATCAATATTGGTTTGACTTTCGTTAATTAAGGTTCCAGCGCTGTTGTTTCCGGTAAATGGATCACCGGCTGCTGTTGGAAAAACAACATTGCTATTGTTGGCAACCAAAACTAATCTAACCGAAACTTCCTTTTCATAAACACCATTTACCCGATTGACAGAAGTAACAATTTTAGCCAATGCTTGTGCAACGGTAGGTGTTGCTAAACCGGTAGCAGCAATAGCATATTCGTGCGTACAAGCCACTGCCAAACGATAGGTACGCAAGGTGGTACCCACACAAACCCCTGCTTGTACATTATCCGGTGTAATTCCTTTTACCTTAGGATAACGAATAGGGTCCAATTCCTTCATTTTATCCTGCTTATGAAAATCCTTTTTAAAATAGGTTATGTAATTGGTTTTGGTAAGATGATCATACGGATCAATCAAATAATAACCGGTAATATCTGAATAAACCATCGCATGAAAACCAAAATCTGTCCAATCTATTTTTATGGTAGCTGTTGGATCGTCAATTCCTTGGCCGGTATACGTTTTTAAGTTTGGAAATTTTTGTATCAGGCCAGCTTCGGCTATGGGCGATTCCCAAACACGAAATCGGGCTACCCTTCCATCCGGCATCGGCAAACTTAACACAGGTGCAATATTTCGGTTAATGAGTAGCTGTTCTAATGGCAAAGTTGCCAAAAATTGGGTTAATTGTATTGTATCTAATGAAACCGTTCGATAACGCTCCGGAACAATTTGTCTTTTATGCCCGGGAAGTTTGAAACCCGATTCTGTAGCATCCGTAAAGAAATAGTTTTGTGCAAATGTTTTAGCAGTTGCGAAACTAAAAAACAGAAAAAGCAAGAATGCCGAAATTAATTTCATTTTTGAGGGGTTTTGGTATGGCCGAAAATCGGCAAGTAAATGTACAAATATTTTATAGCTAGATAAAATACAGCCCTAATTTATCAAACGCAGTGTACCTACAAAAAGTATACTAGAAATTTGAGATGGTAAGAATTCAGGTGTAGCAAAAGATAATTAATGACGCAAAACCTATATAGTAGGCATTTGTAAGCTAGCCGCAAACCCATCGGGACTCAATGCATCATTGGCCCAAAATTCGCCAATACGCGTTCTTCTTAACGCCGACAAATGTGCGCCACAACCTAATATTTGTCCTAAATCATGGGCCAAACTACGTATATAAGTTCCGGTAGAACAAACCACCCTAAAATGCGCTATACCGGCTTCAAATGTCGTAATTTCAAATACTTCAATATGAATGGGGCGGGGCGCTAATGCTACAGCCTCTCCACGACGCGCTAATTCATAGGATGCAACGCCATCTTTTTTAATGGCACTATATACCGGCGGCGCCTGCAAAATATCTCCGGTCAATAGTTTACAAGCTTGTTGAATTTGTTCTAAAGTAACCGTATCAAATGGCCTAAAATTTTCAGGAATGCTTTCTAAATCATAGGTTGGCGTGGTAGCGCCCAAGGTGATGGTACCGGTATATTCCTTCTCACTTGCCATATACTCATTAATCTTCTTGGTAAACTTACCGGTACAAATAATGAGTAATCCCGTGGCCAACGGATCTAAGGTTCCGGCATGCCCAATCTTTTTAATTTGAAGGATTCCTCTCAGTTTTCGAACCATATCAAAGGAAGTCCAATGTAACGGTTTGTCGATTAATATAACTTTTCCCTCTACAAAGGGCAACTGAATGTTGGGGTTTATTGGCACGCGCTCTTTTCGGGGTGAAGCATCACCCGCTCCCCCATTTTGTTGGTCGAATTTTTGACGGTATGTAGTTTTTTTAGCCAATTTTTTGGCAAATATACGGGTAGCCTACTACTAATTGAATGGCTGCATTGAACATTTAAAAGTTTCTTGCTACACTAGGGTATTACAATTTTTTGATTCTCTTTCCAAAGTTGCATGAGTAATTCAGGTTCATTGGTGGTGATAAAATGAATGCCATGCTGAAACAACCAAGTCATTTCCTCTACGGTATTAACTGTCCAAGCATTCAAAAAAATATGCTTTCCCCTAGCTTCCATTAACCATTTTGGCTGTTTGTGGTAAACAGAAAAATGATAATCCGCGCCCCGAATATTGAATGAATCTAATCCTGCAGGAGAAACATTTCCTTCCAAGTATTGGGCAATCGCGGTTGGATTTTGTTGCACGATTGTTTTTAAAATATCGATATCAAAACTGATATAATTTACAACCGACGATGCGCCTAATTCGGTTACCAATTCCAATACCTTTTGTGCAATCATTTTTGCACGTGCTTTACCAATATCAGAAGGTTTGATTTCAATGATTAGTTTGGTTTGCGGATTATCCTTCATACCGGCCAATAAATAGCTTCTTAGCGTAGGTAAGGGCTCGCCGTTTGCCAATGAAAATTTCGTCAAATCCGCATAACTCGTTTTTTCAATCACCATTTTGTGAAAAACCGGATCATGATTAATGATTAACGAATCGTCTGCCGTCATTCTTACATCGAACTCAGAACCGGCACATTTTAAAGCAATGGCTGCTCTTAATGAAGCAATAGAATTTTCAGGCAATCCCAACTTTTTCCAGGCGCCGCGATGGGCTACAACAGGATTGGGAGCCGCTTTCAACACTTGCTGCATCATTTTTTTTGAAGCATTGCAGGCCATCAACCAACAACCAACCACAAGTATAACGGCAACGAATAAACGTTTTTTCATGGCTGATTTTTATTTTTCCCAATCATCCGTTCTAAAAGGAACGGCCGGTAAGTCTGCCGAATTATAAAGATTGGCAGTGATTGGACTATCCGCCCAAGCATATCTAACCGCAACAGGTTTTGAAACTTGTTTGCTGCTAACAATAATGCTATTGTTTTTGATTACAGCATCAGCCCATACAAAATGTTGGTCGGCTCCTGCAATGGCAAAATGCATCAATTTGGGGCCTTTAATTTTTAATTTTCCGCCACGTGGATCCAATTGTAAAACAATTTGATTCCCTTGAACCGCATAGCTTTTCAAGATTGGCCCACCAATGGCAGCCACACTTGTTTTATACACATCGCGTAAGGCAATCAACGAAAGCCTATCGCCCACTTCCTTTTTCTGCAATGGATGAATATTATCAGGATTTCCGATATCGGTGGTTACCGCCATGCCCGTGTTGGGCAATTGCAAGGTAAGGGTTTGTGCTTCGCGAAGCATCGCCCAATTGCTCATTGCAGGTTCTTTGGTGATGGCGCCAAAACTTGACAATTGAACAAAATAAAAAGGCATATCCTGACGGTGCCATTGATTACGCCAATTCTTAATTAATGCAGGAAATAATTTTCGATATTCAACTGCCTGATCGGCATTACTTTCTCCCTGATACCAAATTACACCTTGAATAGAATAATTTAATAAGGGGGCAATCATGGCATTAAATAAGAGTGAAGCTTGTTGCGGCATGGAGATGTTACCACCAATTGGATCGCTTCTTTGGGCCATCACCCAAAATTTTGCCTTGCCCTCCAGCATGATTTTCTTTTGTTCAATTTGAATATAAAAAATGGAAGGAACGGACGCCAATCCTCCTCCGCCACCGCCATCCTCCACCCGAATAGCCAAAAGATTTTCTCCGGCTTTAAGCACGCCTGCCGGTATTTCATATTTTCTTTCGGCATCCCATTGATTTACTGCTCCTATAAATTTGCCATTGATATAGGTGGAATCCATGTCGTCGATAGCAGGCATATTCAATTTTGCGGCTTTGCCGGCATCTTGCGAACTAACGTTAAAGCGTAAACGATAATAAGCAACTCCATCCATGGTTGAATAACCTTGTCCTTCCCATTGACCCGGCAACTTCATATCCTTCCATTCATGATCATCCCATTGCGGACTAACCAATTGCAAATTCTTGCCGGCATTTACCAGCAAATCTGCTTGATATTGCGCAAAACTCTTAGCGCGCAGTTGTTCGATTTCGTTTAAATCAACCGGCAGTACCCGATCGCGAAAATCAGCCACATAATGCGGAAATTCATATAGGCCATCAACGCTTACCCAAGGTTGTGCCGAAGTGCCACCCCATGCAGATACGATTAACCCTACCGGTACTTTTAATTTTGCTTGCAACTGTTTGGCGTACCAATAGCCCACAGCCGAACAACCACCGATGGTAGCTGGATTGATGGCCGTCCAAGTTTGATCTAAAAGCAAATCGTCGGCCACCATATTATTTACCGTTTTTCTAACGGTGAGATATCTAATTTGATCATTATTTGCCGTCAACATTTCTTGCTTGTACGTATCCCCCATCATATTCATGCGCCACTCCATATTGCTTTGACCGCTACACACCCAAACTTCGCCAATTAAAATATTTTCCAATACTAGATTTTCTAACCCGGCAGTAATCTTCAAAGCGCCGGCATTTCCGGCTTGTAATGGTTGTAATAAAATTTGCCATTCTCCTCGTGTATTTGCTGACGTTAGATAGTCAATACCGGCAAAGTTTAGTTGAACGGCTTGACGTGGATCGGCCCAGCCCCAAATACGATTTACTTGTTTTTGTTGCAATACCATATTGCTGGATAAAATAGCGGGCAATTTCAATTTGGCATTGGCCACCATAACAAAACTCATACTGATGAGTAAAATGGCGAAAAACTTGAGGGAGCTAACAGTTCTACACATATACAAATTTTTAAGAATGAACTTATTTTTAGTATCGAGGATGGTATTCAAAACCGCATTCGCACACTTAAAATGCATTATGGTTTCAAAATTGCAAAAAGGAATTGAAATTGCATACAAATTACTATAATCTATCGGAATGCCCATCAAGAAACAATAGCGAATTTCTGTAATAGATAAAAAACAAAATAATAAAAATGCTATTTGAACACGCACCATCAATAAAACAAAAAACGCTATCTTTTCAAGGATAGCGTTCTATTAATTTCACAAAGTAAAAATTGACTGTTCATTAATAACCCAAAATCTTCAACATGCTTTGAGCTGATTGTTCTCTTGCATACACCCAATCAACCAGCTTCCCGTTTTTATCATACCCCACAATAACATGCTTTGGTGAAGGAATTAAGCAGTGCTTGATACCACCGTATCCGCTAATTTGATCTTGATAAGCGCCGGTATGGAAAAACCCTAGATAAAGCGGTTCGTCGCCCTGTAATTTAGGTAAGAATACTTCATTGATATGTTCCTCTGAATCGTAGTAATCATGACTATCACAGGTTATGCCACCTAGGGTTACCCGCTGGTACTCGTCTTTCCATTTATTAATGGGGAGCATCAAAAATTTCTCTCCAATCCCCCAAGTATCGGGCAAGGTAGTGATAAAAGAACTATCAATCATATACCAAATCTCGCGGTCGTTTTGCATTTTCTCGCCAATTACGCTGTAAATATGCGCCATGCTTTCACCCACGGTATAACTGCCAAATTCGGAGAAAATATTTGGCATCGGCACTTTGTTACGTTTACATGCATCTTTAATATTGCGCACAATTTCATTGATCATGAACATATAATCATAATCAAAACCCAATGAATGTTTGATAGGAAAACCGCCGCCTATATTGATAGAATCCAATTCAGGACAAATTTTCTTCAACTGGCAATACAAGTTGATTACCTTATTTAATTCACTCCAATAATAGATATCATCTTTAATGCCTTTATTCAAGAAGATATGCAACATCTTCAATTGAAACTTATGTTCAAATCCTTCAATTTCATCTACATAAAATTCAA
>JBJOQA010000116.1:0-2882 GCA_046050225.1 Bacteroidota bacterium
GCCGGATATGTTGAGTTTAGAACAAAAGATTATTTGGAACAAAATTTTGCCAAGGTTGAAGGTGGACAATTTGGTACCTGGCGTGCGGTATCGGCCATTAATTTGTTAAAAGCAAGTAAACAACAACATAGCTTGTACGTTGCAACCGAAGCTTCATTTACCAAAGGTTATTTTGAAAATGCACAAGATTTCAGCCGATTTAATGCTGTGTTGAAGTATCATGGAAACCTTAGTGCTAATTCAAAATTAACGATTACCACTTCAGGCTTTACCAGTAAATGGAATGCGAGCGGGCAAATTCCGGATAGAGCAGTAAACAATGGCGTTATCGGTTGGTTTGGCGCTATCGACAGTAAAGAAGGCGGCAAAACAAGCCGTTATAATTTAAACAGTGAGTTAACCACCCATTTGGGCAATGGACTCACTTTAAAAAACCAATTACTTTATACACGCTACCTTTTTGAATTATATTCCAATTTTACCTTCCTTTTAAATGACCCCGTAAATGGAGATCAAATTCGACAAAAAGAAGCGCGCAACTTACTATTTCTTCAATCTACCATCGAAAAAGAACATCATGTAGGCACGATTCCTTCTAGGTTTTCTGCGGGGTTACAAACACGTTATGACGCCACTTCTCACTCAGAATTGAGCCGAACAAAAGATCGAACAATTGTTACATCTCCAATTATGAACGGTAATATTCACGAGCTAAATACCGGTCTTTACATTCAAGAAAAATTAAAATTTAATGCGCGTTTTGATGCAACTTTCGGGTTGCGCGGCGATTATTTTTGGAATCAATATCGTGATTACTTGAATCCTGCTGTTTTGCAATCTAATTCCTTCATTGTGAGCCCCAAGTTTAATTTAAATTATCATGTCAATAAACGTGTACAATTATATTGGTATGGCGGTCAAAGTTTTCATAGCAATGATACACGCGTTGCAGTTCAGCAAAATGGAAAAGCAGTTGTTACCCCGGCTTGGGGTTCTGATTTAGGGGGTATTTTTAAATTGGGTAACAAGGTGGTTTTACAAACTGCTTTCTGGTATTTATGGTTAAAACAAGAGTTTGTATATGTGGGTGATGAAGGTGTGGTAGAACCGGGTGGACAAACACGCCGAATGGGTTGGGATGCATCTATACGATACGAACTTATCAAAAACTTATATGCAGATATAGATGTGAGCGTAACAAATCCTCGTGCCATCGGTTTACCCAAACAAGAAAGCTACCTACCGCTAGCGCCCAGATTTACCAGCACAGGCGGTTTTAGTTATCGAAAAGCCAAGGGTATAAATGGCAGCTTGCGTTATCGTTGGATGGCCAACAGGCCGGCCAATGAAGATTATTCCACTATCGCCAAAGGATATTTTGTATGCGATGCAGCCATTAATTACACTGCTAAAAAATGGGAAGTAGGCTTAACAGTTCAAAATATTTTTGACACAAAATGGAAGGAAACACAATTTGATACCGAAAGCAGGTTGCAAAATGAAGCAGCGCCTATCAGTGAAATACATTTTACACCGGGTACGCCGTTTTTTGCAAGATGCAGTTTCAGTATTTATTTTTAAAATGATTTAACCGGCAGCAGCGCCTTGATGTATCATCGTTGCGACGCTCCGTTCAACAGTTGTGCTACTATTGATCTAAAAAACATCATTATGAATTTACAATGTCCGATGCCAAAATTTAATTTCGACAGTATCAATCTGGGTCATGGTAGCGGCGGTGTACTTTCGCAGCAATTACTCAATAGCGGCGTTTTTACTATTCTTCAAAACGAGCTGTTAGATACGCGGCATGATGGCGCAATATTCAATTTAACCGGACGAGTTGCCTTTAGTACCGATAGTTATGTGGTATCGCCTATTTTTTTTCCGGGTGGAAATATTGGTGAGTTGGCTGTAAACGGTACGGTGAATGATTTATCGATGTGTGGCGCGATGCCTAAATATTTATCGCTTGCATTCATTATTGAAGAAGGTTTGCCGATGACCGAATTTTGGACCATTTTACATAGCATTAGAATGGCATGTGATAGGGCCGGCGTGCAAATAATTACCGGCGATACCAAGGTTGTTGAAAAAGGTAAAGGCGATAAAATTTTTATCAATACTTCGGGTATCGGATTAGTACATCCGCAAGCCAACATACAACTTTCAAGTATTAAAACAGGCGACAAGATTTTGTTAAACGGATCAATCGCCAATCATGGCATTGCCATCATGAGTCAACGAAATGGGTTAGAGTTTGAAACAGATATTGTAAGTGATACACAACCACTCAATCATTTAGTACGAAACCTGATGAATCGTTTTGGCAGTGATATCCATTTCTTACGTGATGCTACGCGAGGGGGATTAGCATCCGTATTAAATGAAATTGCCAAAGATGCATCAACCGGAATTGAAATTAAACAATCTTCAATAGTTATCACCGAACAAGTAAATGGCGCCTGCGAAATGTTGGGGCTCGATCCCTTATATGTTGCCAATGAAGGTATTTTTTTAGCAATTGTAGATGCGGCAATTGCCGACCAAGTTTTGGCAACCATGCAAGCAGATGAAATGGGCAAAGAAGCTTGCATAATTGGCGAAGTAGTGGCCGACCATGCCGGACAAGTGATTCTACAAAGTTCGATTGGGGGCCGACGTGTGGTGAATATGCTACCGGGCGAACAACTACCGCGTATTTGCTAATCCATTATCTTAGCATTCAAAATATTGGTTCGGCAAATTGTTTTTGCGCCTAAACTATCATGCTACAAGTATTACTCACCATTTATGCCGGATTCACGCATGCTTTTGAGGCAGATCATTTATTGGCAGTAAGTAATATTGTAAGCAAAAGAAATCATATTAAGGAGGCGGCC
>JBJOQA010000117.1:0-3286 GCA_046050225.1 Bacteroidota bacterium
GAAGCGTAATTGTATTTACATTACTAGCACCTGCAAATTCGGGAATGGTTAGCGGAAATGTTTCGCTCGCTGAAGAATAATTGGTTTGTAATTCTAATATATATGCGCCGCTTAATGTACAACTATTCAAATCTGCAATGGCCTGGGTGATAGTAGTGTAGTATCCGGTTGGTCCAATGCTATAGGTGCCAGGTGTAGGGCATGCAAAGGATAATCCTGAAAAGCACAAGACGCAAATTGAAAAAAGTAAAGATGGTAGAGTTGCCACTTTCATAAAGAAACTGCGAGTTTTCGGGTACAAATAACAATGTAATGGCTAATCCAGGAAACGGTTATTACACAAGATAAGTGAATGAAGGGCAGATTATAAAATGCAAATTAATCATTTTTTGCATATTTCTGCAAAAAACGGCCATTTTATCCAATATTTATTAGCTTTTTTTTAAATAAAGGAGCTAAATCGTTTGCAATCAAGTTGATAGAAAAATAGATTTTTTTACTGGCATCCATATCGTTCAGCCAAAATATTGGCATGATGTTCAAAATGGCCTAATAATATAAATCCAATTTGTTCTACTGAATACTGATTATTACTTGCCGTTCCTATTTGTTGAAGCATTGAGTTGGAGAAACTACTAAAAAGCATTTCAGTTGCTTTGCGAACGGTTTTCATCTCTTCTGCAAGTTCTTGCCACGAACGTGTTGCCGCGGTTGCAGCATCTGCATAGGCATCTTCATCAAAGCCGGGTAAAACCACCTTTTCGCCTCTGGCAAAACATAATGCACGATAACTAAAAATACGTTCGGTGTCAATAATATGTTGCATCAGTTGTTTTACAGTCCATTTGCCCGGCGCATAGGCGAATAGGGCTTTCTCTTCAGTAATTTTTTCTAATAAGTCCGTCATTTTTAAACGATGTACATTAAATGCATCGGTTAGGTTTGATTCGGCAACTAAATTGATGTACCGCTGAAAATATCCTGCTGTGTTGGTGGGGGATGAATGGGCCATAAAAATGAATGTTGATTTTAAAAGAAAGATCCGAACGGTAGCGTTCGGATCTTTCAAAAATTATCCTTTTTTACTTTTTACCACTTTAGGTTTTGGTAATGTAACTTTTTGAACTTTTCTTTCGCCTTTTACGGTGCTTGCTAATTTAACGGCAGCATATGCATTAAGTAAGCCACCGGTTTTGCTCAGGTCGCTTAGTTTTGCTTTTTCGTCTTTGGTTCCCGGAATATTAACTTCTTCTGTAGGCGCTACAGCTGATTTTTCAATAATTGATTTTAACTGTTGGGCACTAAGATTGGGGTAATAGCTCAATAACAAAGCTGCTGTACCCGCAACCACCGGGCAGGCCATACTCGTTCCGCTAGCATTACCATAGGTTGTTCCTCCCGGGATGGTTGAATAAATTTGTACACCCGGTGCAAAAACATCTACTTCGCTCTTACCGTAATTACTGAAAGACGCCGTGATGCCGCCATTTTTAGGATCGCCACTTGCGCCTACCGTAATCCAGTTAGTAGCTTTGGTTTTTGATTTTAAATAAACTGCAGAAGGAAAATTATCAGATGAATCTACATTTTTTCCGTCATTGCCTGCAGCATGAACTAATAATACACCTTTACTTTCTGCATATCTAACCGCGTCATCTACCCATTGCTTTTCAGGTGAGAAATCTTTACCAAAACTCATGCTCACCACTTGAGCGCCATTATCAACCGCATAACGAATGGCCAAAGCAATGTCTTTATCATGTTCATCACCATCCGGTACTGCGCGAATCATCATAATGCTAACATTATCGGCAACACCGTCCATACCTTTATCATTATTACGTGCAGCAGCGATAATACCGGCGCAATGTGTACCATGAAATGGAGTAGAAGCCATTACATCATTATTGCCATAAAAACGATCATTAATATCAGATTCATTATCCTGTACAATGTTTTTACGGAATTCTTCAGGTGCATTATTTACAGCGTCTGCCTTGCGAATCATGCCTTCAAATTCATCAATAATCTGTTTGTTGGTAATATCGTCTGAACCATTACCCTTACAAATTTGAATTAAAAATGCTTTGGTTCTTTTAGCATCTGCATTTTCAGTTTTATAATTGGCTAAATCAGTACAATTGTACTCTTCTTTACCCAATTCTTTAACAATAACAGAATCACCTCTTTGAAAGCCCGGCATCATTTTTTTGATAAAATTGATCTCTGCTTCATTTACATCACCCACCACTTTTGCTTTGGCTTTGTTATATAATTCTAATTCTGCTTTTTGATCAGCGCTCACCGAAGATTCATCCGGCGTAAGGGTGCCATATTTAGCTTTTAAACGGTGATAAACACGAGCCGCTTCATAACTGTCGCGCTTTACATTTTTACCATCTTTGCCGCCTAAAAAATTCCATCCATGTATATCGTCAACATAACCGTTTTTATCATCATCTTTTCCGTTACCGGGAATTTCTTTAGGATTTACCCATAGGATAGGTTTTAAATCTTCATGGAGGGTATCAATACCACTATCAATAACCGCAACTAAAACTTTTTTGCTTTTTAGTTTTTTGGTTTTTAAAAATTCATAAGCTTTATCCAGGCTGATGCCATAATAGCCGCTACTTTCTTTATCTAATAAATGCCAATTTTTAGGTACTTCTTCTTTTACTTTTTGTGCCATTGTTACCGAGCTGGCCAATAAAGCAACTCCCAGTAAATAGGAAAATTTAGTCATAGTGATTTTTTTAAGTGCCGCAATTTATTACAAAGGAATTAAAAACAATCCTTAAAATTATGCAACCGGTAAAATGGGCATAATTTAGATTTATAAAGAAATGCTTTTTACTAAATAATTCTGAGGAAATTCAAGCTGATTTAAGGTTGCGTTTGTTTCAAACAATGCCCAAACACTACTGCCGCTTCCGCTCATGGCAGCATAAATGGCACCGGTGTTTAATAGTTTGTTTTTAACTGCTTCAATTTCTGGATATTGTTTAAAAACCGGAACCTCAAAGTCGTTCACAATCAATTGATTCCATTCGGAAATTGGTGCTTGAATAGCTTCAGCAAGTGATGGTAATTCGTCGCTATTTGAAGGGCGATTTTCGGCAAGTTGTTTAAAAGCCCAGCCTGTATTAACATGTATTCCGGGATTGATAATTACAAGTTGGTATCCTTTTAAACTTAAAGAAATAGGGGATAACTGTTCACCTCTGCCGGTAGCATGGCAAGGTTGGTTGTATAAAAAAAACGGACAATCGCTACCCAACTGTAA
>JBJOQA010000118.1:0-5747 GCA_046050225.1 Bacteroidota bacterium
TAAACGAATATATTCTTGCGGTTTATAAATAACGCCAAACTTTAAATTAACACCGGCACCTTTTGCACTAAATTCATCGCTGTAGGTAAAACTGCCAAAACGATTTCTAGTATTGGCTGAAGTATCAGTTTCAGAATAGGTACTGGTATTTTTATAATTTAAAATCGGAACACCTGCCGTAAAACCAATCAAAAATTTTTCATCAAAATTGGCAGCATAACTAAATGCTAATTCATAAATACCGCCGGATGATTTCACATTTTTTTCTTGTAAAAGCGCATTGCCGCCTGTTAAGGCAAATTCGGGAAGGGCCTTTACTTGTAAATTACCATTTACCGAAAATGTGTCTACTAAATAAGTGTAAATAGCAGGAGCTGTTCCAAATGCAAATGAAGGGTTGTTTAAAGCTTGGTCTAATGTTTGTCCGCTAGCGCTCAATTGTTCAGCCCATTGTTCTGCATAACTACTATAATTGTTATAGCCTTTGTAATAACGGGTGTTATTGAAATTTGCAGTTTGACTTATGGCAAAAACAACACTATTACTTCTTTTTTTATTGTAGGCGTCGGTAGAGCCTAATGCCACGCCCAATAAACCAAAGTCAAAAGCATTGCGAGAATTATTTCCACTCGTTCCTCTAAAATCAAATTTGTTTTTATTAAATAATAAACCTGGTGTAAAAGCCACTTCGCCGGTTCGGTAATTGCCAACCCCAGCCGGGTTTACATAAGCAGCAGAAATATCGCCACCTAATGAACCCATTGCACCGCCGATGGCGAGGCTTCTAGCTGTTCCGGTTTGGGGTAAAAAACTATATCTTAAAACATCCTCCGGTATTTGGGCAGATGCAGAAAAACCAATAATTATTAAAATGCAGGGTAATATTTTTTTCATATCATCGAATTAAGGTCATGTAATAAAATACCGCCTCACACTGTGGTTAGGCCAAACAGTGAAGGAAAGGGCAGAGCCATGTGCGAATTATTGGCCATTGCGAGATGGACGACTTACGCTACCGGATGAACCACTGCTAGAAGATCCGGAACTACTACTGCCTGAAGAGGAAGAAGGCGTATAGCTTCGAGTATTGTTGTCGCTAGAACTAGAATTATTGTTTAAAATTTCTCTGCTTGAATTGTTATTTCTTCCGGAGGAATTGTTGTTGTTGTAGCCTCTAATTGGACGAACACTGGTTAATTTGGTGCTTGAACTGTTGTTATTGTTATTGTAGTTATTGCCATAGCCGGCCAAAGAAGTAAATCTTGGGGTGGAGTTACGCACCGGTGCTACAGTAACCGGATAATTTAAAGCATAATGACCGGTGTAGGGGTTGTAGAAATTGCCATAATTATAACCTAATGCATTGTAATTATAGTAATTGTTGAAAAAAGGGTATTGGTAATTTTGATATCCGCTATAGCCATAATAGTTATTGCCATAGGGGTTATAACAAAAATCATTATCCATTAGCGTCCAACGTTGGTTACGAATTTGTAATCTAATTTGTTGCTCTTCCCAAACTTCGCTCGGGTCACGTTCTTGTTTTACGGTACTTTCTCCAATTGCTCTGGTAGGTGAGTAGTAAACATCATCAGGCGTTTGACCCGATTTATAAGCCGTTGTGCAACTGGTTAATAACACTGCGGAAAGAAGGATCTGTGTAAATTTACTGGCCATGGCAATACAATTGAAGGGATTTAAAAATGAAGTTACTATTTTTGCTGCTGTTTAGCACTTAAAATTAGTTCAAATACTTTGCCATTGCCTTATAATTGGCAGCCTTGGGGTGTTAAAGATGTGCTAAATGAAATGTAAATAAAAAAGTATGCGTTTTTAGGAAAATGCATTCAAAAAACAAACAAATGAGTAAAGAAATTACGAGCCGACAAGAAGACTATTCGCAATGGTACAATGATTTAATTATTAAGGCCGGTTTGGCCGATTATAGCGCTGTAAGAGGCTGCATGGTCATTAAGCCTTATGGTTATGCCTTATGGGAAAAAATTCAGCAGCAGTTGGATAAAATGTTTAAAGAAACCGGGCATAGTAATGCTTACTTTCCATTATTTGTTCCCAAAAGCTTATTTGAAGCGGAGGAAAAAAATGCAGAAGGTTTTGCAAAAGAATGTGCCATTGTTACGCATTATCGTTTAAAAACAGATCCGGATAATAAAGGAAAACTAATTGTAGATCCGGAAGCAAAATTGGAAGAAGAATTAGTGGTTCGTCCTACCAGTGAAGCCATTATTTGGAGTACTTATAAAGGATGGATTCAATCATATCGCGATTTGCCGATCTTAATTAATCAATGGGCCAATGTGGTTCGTTGGGAAATGCGTACCCGCCTTTTCTTGCGTACCACCGAATTTTTGTGGCAAGAAGGACATACCGCACATGCTACCAAAGACGAAGCGGTTGCAGAAACCGTTCAAATGCTTAAGGTGTATGCCGAATTTGCTGAATCATTCATGGCCATGCCGGTTGTACGTGGGGTAAAAACACCCAACGAACGATTTGCCGGCGCAGAAGATACCTATTGTATTGAGGCATTAATGCAAGATGGAAAAGCATTACAAGCCGGTACTTCACATTTCCTTGGTCAAAATTTTGCAAAAGCTTTTGATGTGAAATTTACCGATAAAGAAAATAAATTAGAGTATGTATGGGCAAGTAGCTGGGGGGTAAGTACCCGTTTAATAGGTGGCTTGGTAATGGCGCATAGCGATGACCAAGGATTAGTATTACCTCCAAAATTAGCGCCGTTACAAGTGGTAATTGTGCCAATTTATAAAGGAGATGAGCAAAAGCAGCAAATTGATGAAAAGGTGGATGTGATTGTACGCGAATTAAAAGCTGCCGGTATTAGTGTGAAATATGATGATGATGATAAAAGCCGTCCGGGATGGAAATTTGCCGAATACGAAATGAAAGGCGTACCTGTGCGAATCGCTATTGGAGCGCGCGATTTAGCAAATAACGTTGTAGAAGTTGCACGTAGAGATACCAAAGAAAAAATGACAGTAAGTGCGGATGGTTTAAGTCAATACATCATTAACTTATTGGATGAAATTCAAACCAATATTTTTAGCCGTGCTTTAGCATTCCGTAACGAACATATTACACCTGCTAATTCATGGGATGAGTTTGTACAATTGTTAGATACCAAGGCCGGATTTATTGCCGCACATTGGGATGGAACCGGCGAAACAGAAGATAAAATTAAAGAACTAACAAAAGCAACTATTCGTTGTATTCCTTTAGATAATGCACAAGAGGCGGGTGCTTGTATTTTAACAGGTAAACCAAGTACGCAGCGTGTATTGTTTGCAAGAGCCTATTAAGTTTATCGGCTAACTATTCATAAAAAGATGTCCCGATTTCATTTGAAATCGGGACATCTTTTTTATGAATTATTCTTTATGAATTATTATTGTGTTCGAGTGCCATTAAATACTCCACTCATTGCCGAAGTTTCAATCCAACTGCCACTGATATAATCTAGCGTGATGCCTTCTATTCCCCCTTGAAAAATTCGTACCATGCCTAACGGACCATTCAGGTTAAGCTTGAAGATGTTGCCCGTAACCAAACCTTTTCCGATATAAGTATCACCACCTTCATTTCTGGCTAACCCTTGGGCCAAATTGCCGTATTTAATAAAGTTGAAATTACCTTTTTGATTACCGGTGAATTTAGTTTCATAGCAATACACTTGTTCGTTTGAACGCTCGTGTGCAATTACACCAAAAACATTGATGCGGTTTCTGATGATAATATTGTCGATGGATGCATTTTCGCCTGTGGCATCGGTTGTAAAGGTTAAACTTGAAATTCGTCCTTGAAAATAGGCGGCAATTACCGGTTCGCCTCTCACCCATGTTTCGGTACAGG
The DNA here is from genome assembly GCA_046050225.1 of Bacteroidota bacterium. GTDB lineage: Bacteria > Bacteroidota > Bacteroidia > Chitinophagales > Chitinophagaceae > Ferruginibacter. Next base: position 3,892 of record JBJOQA010000118.1, read on the forward strand.
TTAAGGTATCGCTCAAGCTATCAACAGTTAAAACGGCCTTCATGATGGTGTCTCCGTTTCTAAAATGAAATTTGATTCTACCGGTAGTTCCGGTTAATACACATTTATAAATGCCAAAATTGGTATTGTCAAGCGAATCTTTTGTTTCGGTGCTATCTGTAAATCCTAATGAAGCCAAAGGAGGGGTATTTTCCTTGGTACAAGACGACAAATAGAGCCCCGCAAAAATGGCTAAAAAATAAAATGGAATAAAAATCTTTTGTTTCATACTCAAATCAAATATACATTTTTAATGAATGTGCCCTAATTGTTTCAAATTTTAATAGCCATATTTGTGTTGTTATTTCTTTCTTACTTATCGTACCATTAATAAATTCCCTTTCTTTATACGCTTCATGCCCCGATATTTATAATCGGCATACCATACATAGTTTTCAGAACCTTTTCTTAGCAACAAATTACCGCCATCCCATCTTTGATAAGGATTATAGCTGGTGTAAACCAATTCGCCATATCTATTAAAAATCTTTAAAACAAAGTTTGACACCAAGAAGATATTTCCCATTGGACCAAACTTTTCATTCATGCCATCCCCGTTAGGGCTAAATGCTTTGGCAAAGTAGATATCATCACAATTTTCCAACACATTAATGGTGATATTAGCACTGGCCGAACATCCGTTGGCATCTGTAACTTGAACTTGATAAATGCCGCTAGTGGTAACAGTATAGGTAGGCGTAGTTGCGCCATCCTGCCACAAATATTGCGCATAGCTTCCTGCTCTCAGAATTTTTTGTTCGCCCATACAAATTGCAGTATCTGTACCTAAGTTGGGTACTTCCGGTAATGGAATTACACGAATGGGTACCGCTTTTTGCGCACTAACGCATTTGCCATTTTCGGCAATGCTATATACAACCATATCATTTGTTGCGAAGAAACTATAATTGGCACCGGCAAAAACTTCATTGATTAAAGCTGCGTCACTAAACCAACGGATGGTGCCATTGCTTGATGCAACTAATGAAACTTGGCGAGGGCCACAAATACCGCTAGAAACTACCACATTGGGTATGGATGGGGTAAGGCTAACCACTAAATTCTCGTTATGTTGGGCGGCCGGTGTACATGCAGTAGCAGCTATTGAATATGAAACAATATAGTTACCGGGCGTACTACTATTTAAATTAATATCTCCGGTTGTGGCATTAATGGTTAATCCGGCAGGTGATGCGCTAAAAACACCACCTGAGCTAAAACCTGCATTTTTTTGAATGGTGATGTTGCCCTGTCCGGTGCACAACGTATCGCTGCCAATAACAAAACCTGTTATGGGGTTTTGATTTCCCGGCAAATAGGTAAAGGTAAAATTGCTACTAGCTGCGGCTGTGCAAGTGGTAGCAGCCACCTGATAAGTGATGGTATAAATGCCGGCTATACTAGCTCCAACATTGATTGCTCCGGTATTGGCATCAATGCTTAATCCCGCAGGCGTAGCACTAAATGAACCACCTGTTGTAAAACCGGCTGCGGTAGCTAAGGTAGTGGTGGCTGTGCTGATACATACTGATGCCGGACTATAACTAAATCCTGTTACAATGGTGGGTGTTGCATTGATGGTAACATTTGTACTACTGTTGCCTGCGCTTCGGCATCCTGCAGCCGTAACACCATAACTGATCGTATAATTGCCGGGAATACTTCCCGCCACTGTTATTGCGCCGGTAGTAGCATTCAGTTGTAAGCCTGCCGGCGAAGCAGTAAACTGACCGCCACCGGTAAATCCAGTAACCGTTTGTAGGGTAGGGTTTGCTGCATTTGAACAAATGCTGTTGGGCGAATATTGAAAACCGGTA
>JBJOQA010000119.1:0-10953 GCA_046050225.1 Bacteroidota bacterium
CACGCGGCATGGCTGGTTCAGACTTGCGTCCATTGACCAATATTCCTTACTGCTGCCTCCCGTAGGAGTCGGGCCCGTGTCTCAGTGCCCGTGTGACTGGTCGTGCTCTCACACCAGTTACTGATCGTAGGCTTGGTGGGCCGTTACCCCGCCAACTACCTAATCAGGCGCACGCCCATCCAAAACCGCCGGAGCTATTATAATAAGATGATGCCACCTCATTATCTTACGGTGTATTAATCCTCCTTTCGGAGGGCTATTCACCAGTTCTGGGAAAGTTGCGTACGTGTTCCGCACCCGTTTGCCGGTCGCCATCAGGTATTGCTACCCATGCTGCCCCTCGACTTGCATGTATTAAGCCTGCCGCTAGCGTTCATCCTGAGCCAGGATCAAACTCTCCATTGTAAATGAGTTGTTTGAACTGACTGTGTAATTTCATTGGAAATTAACGTCAAATTCTAATCTAATATTTGTGCTGACTTACCTGTCAATCTATGGCCGTCATTGCCATAAATTGTGCTATTGTTTTCAAACTTTCAAAGATCTTTATTTACTCTTTTTTTGAGCCCCTTTTTCGTTGGGAGTGCAAAGGTAGAAGTTTTATTTAAACCACCAAATTTATTTTAAAAATTATTTGGCTTTTTTATCCCCCCTTAACTCATTTTCTCTTAAGAACTAACCGCTTTTTTTACTTGCGGACGGCAAAGATAATACCTATTCACTTCTCAACAAACTATTTTTATAAAATAAATGAAATAAGGCTTTTATTCTCCTATTCATTAATCGCTACAAACCTTTACCATCAACACTTTCAGCTCATTAAATTTTTGTAGAAAAAAAACTAAAAATAAATTGAAAGCCCTAAAACAGTCCTTATAAATTGTTAATGTCCAAAAGGCTATTTCACTGTTATATTAACTTTAATCCGCAAAGTGCCCGTATAAGATTTCATATTGGTCGCTTCATCGCAAATACAAACCATAAAACAGCTAAAGCGTTATTTTTATTGCATGCAAATAGCACCCATTTATTTCAAACTATTTAAAATAGCACTCATCACAAGTCCCCTCTTTGGATTACTCGGTTCTTCACCAGGTTTTTCGATGGAAAGATTTGATTGGAATCGAACCCTAGAGATGTTTTTAACATTAACTGCTTCAACTTTTGGGTTTTGGCTTATTAACTTATTCTTGTTATGGATATCAGAACAATACCCTTTAAGGTACAATCAAGTGATACGTTTAACAACCAGTAGTGCTTTATGTGCTTTACTTAGCTATTTAGTATTTAAACAAATATTCCGAGTGGCCACCCCAGCTCCCTCTACAAATATCACTCCTCAACTTATTGCACTTAACATACCCCCTCCTAAAGGCCCCCTTTTCCTATTCCCATTGTTACAGTCCCTTTCCATAAACTTTATCACTTTTATATTAACCGAATTAATCCTACTCAAAGAACATAAAGGACAGGCAGATCAAGAAATTGAACAACTAAAACTTGCTAACCTCGAAGCCAAAAACAGCCAACTTAAACAACAATTACATCCTCATTTTCTTTTCAATTCCTTAAGTACACTTAAAGCATTAATAAGCAAATCGCCCGAAAACGCAAAAGATTACCTTGAACGATTAGCCGATTTACTGCGCTTTTCCACCCATGCCAACAACCGCACACTTATATTACTCAAAGAAGAACTCGAATTTTGTGCCAACTACCTGTACATGCAACAAACAAGATTTGGCGAAGCACTTCAATTTTCGATAGCCATTCCCGAAACGATACAAATCCAGGGCAATGTTCCCATATTTTCACTGCAACAATTGGCCGAAAATGCAATAAAACACAACATCCTAACCAAAGAACAACCTTTACGAATAGACATAAAAACAGATAACAATAACGAGTGGATAAGCATTACCAATAATTTGCAAAAAACAAATTGGGTAGCGCATTCAGGAGGCGTAGGACTTTCTAACTTATCAGAAAGATACCGTTTATGCGGACAGCCTGATATCCGAATTAATCCTTCACACAATAGTTTTTCTGTTTCTATTAAAATCATTCCACATGCAAGTACTGATTATCGAGGATGAATTATTAACAGCCGAAGAGTTGGCTGCCACACTTCAACAACTCAAGGAACCCATGCATGTGGTTAAAATCATCGCATCCATTAAAGAAGCAGTAGCTTTTTTAAAAACGGATCCAAAGTTGGATTTGATTTTTTGCGACATCCAACTAGGAGATGGACACAGTTTTGAAATATTTAAACAAGTACCGGCTCATTGGCCCGTTATTTTTTGTACCGCTTATAATCAATACGCATTAGAGGCATTCAATCATCATGGCGTTGGCTACCTACTCAAACCCTTTTCCTTAAAAACAATCAAAGCAGCCACCGACAACTTTTTTCAATTGCGTAGCAAGATGCAGCAAGTGGATACGCAAACCGATTCATTGCTTCATGCACTCAAAACAATTCAACTTGCACAAAACAACCCTTCATCTATACTCATAAACTGGAAAGACAAAATTATTCCGGTTAAACTTACCGAAATCGCCCTATTCACCATCGACCATAAAACTACCCGCCTACTCACAAAAGAAAACCAAACATTTAACATCAATCAAACTTTAGATGAATTGGAAATGATTTGCGGTACTTCCTTCTATAGAGCAAATCGTCAGTACTTGGTAAATCGAGATACCATTGCTGAAGTAACACACTATCATGCACGTAAACTCTTTTTAAAACTCCATATCAAGGGCGAATTTGACATCACTATCGCCAAAGCAAAAGTTCCTGAGTTTTTAGAATGGCTAAAGCAATAATTCATCTTCCAATTCTATTTATTCAGTCCGCAATTTGTCCGCTTCAGTTGTTTTAACAATCCTCTTTTAGCAGGGTGAAAAATATTTGCATTCTCCTTCACGGTGGTGATGAGAGGTTCAAATAGACTGTTGGTTACTCGCTACTACACGAGCCTTATCTCAATATCTACCGGTTGGAAATTACTCAAACAAAATTCCAAACAGTTCAGTACATGAAAAGAAAAAATTTAAAACGCCTATTGCTCATCGCAGTAATCACCCCCACCATTTTTATTAACTCCGGTTGCTCTAAATCATCAGATGACGATGACGACACCGTAACAGGCGATTGGAGTAGAGCCTCCGATTTTGAAGGCGTTGCCAGAACCGAAGCCGTTTCGTTTACGATCAATGATGTTGCTTATTTAGGAAGCGGCTATGATGGCAACAACCGACTTTCAGACTATTGGGCCTTTGATGCCAATACAGGCACTTGGGTACAAAAAGCGGATATGCCCGGCAATGCAAGAAGTGCCGCCACCGCATTTGCCGTGAATGGGAAAGGATATGTTGGCACCGGATATGACGGCTTAGATAAACTTAAAGATTTTTATGAATACGATCCTACTACCAATTCATGGACACGAAAAGCCGATTTTCCGGCCTCTGCCAGGTATGAATCTTGCGGATTTGCTATTGGAAACAAGGGCTATATTACCTGTGGATTTGACGGCAACTATTTAAAGGATTTATGGGCCTACGACCCGACTACCAATCAATGGGAACAAAAAGCCAGCCTCGGCGGAACCAAGCGTTCATCTGCACAAGTATTTGTATTAAGCGCTAAAGCTTATGTAGTTGGCGGCATCAACAATGGTGATTATCCAACTGATTTTTGGGCATACGATCCTGCAACAAATATCTGGGAACAAAAAAGAAAAGTTACCAATATTAGCGATGAGGATTATGATGATGCATATAGCGATATCGCTAGAAGCAACGGCGTAACCTTTGTGATGAACGATTTAGGTTATTTAGTTGCCGGCGATAACAGCGGTGTATTAACTACTGCCTGGGTTTACAATCCCACCACCGATGTATGGAGCTCCAAAACAGCATTAGAAGCTGCAGCACGAAGCGGTGCAATAGGATTTACTTCCGCGAATGTAGGTTATATCACCACCGGCAGCAACAGCAGTTACAAATTTGATGACCTTTGGAAATTTAGTCCCGATGCAGAACAAGTTGACAATAATTAATCTATCGCTGCTATCCGTTTTGCTGAGTGGCCTTTGCTGTTTTACAAGTTGCAACACGCCAAATCAGGAAGAAAAAAAGCAGTTAAACAACCAGCCTATTTATTCCCTCATGGTTAGCCTCAAAGAAAACACGGCTAACAATTGGGGCTACATCATCTTGAAAAAAGAAAAACAATTTATTCGGCAGTTTACCATCCCTGCTGTTGAAGGAAATATTCCATTCGACACTCAAGATGCTGCAAGTTTAGTAGGCAATCTCGTTGTAAATAAATTGAATCATTCACAACCGCCCAGTGTTTCAAAAAAAGAACTTGATTCACTAGGGATTATCCGCTCTAACCATGATCAACAAAATAAACACAATACTAATTGGTAGCCTATTCGTTGTGCTTATTATTATCAGCAGTGCATGCGAAAAAACGGCTATTGAATTTGGAAGTGAGGGAAATGTTGCCGACCCTAATATCACTATGATTGATACGTTTAGTGTAGAACTGTCTACCCTTCAAATAGATTCATTTCTTACTAATAGCATGAGCCAGTTCATCATAGGCTCAGCAATAGATGAGGCAATTGGAAAAGAACAGGTAAAAAGCTATTTTGAAGTTACCGCACCCGAGTTGGATTTACGTAATTGTAATAATTGCATTTTTGATTCCATTGTGTTGCATTTAAACGCCTCCGGCGGATTTAGTGGAGACACAACCACTCCCTATACCATTCACCTCAATGAATTGACGCAACAACTGAGCGATGATGAAATTTCAACCGGCTACAACACAAGTGAACCCTTGATGAATAACAGTCCAATGGTTTCAAAAACATTTTCGATTCGACCCTCTCGAAAAGACCAACTTCAAATTCGGATGCCCGATGAATTTGGGAAAAGGCTTTTTAGAATGTTTAAAACCAATTCGGATACGATCACTAATAATGATCGATTTAAATTGTTTGTAAAAGGATTTTGTCTACAAACCGATCCTGCTAATAAAGCCTATTACTATTTTAATAAATCAACCAACGACTCCATTATTCAACTGTACTATACGGTAGCAGGTGCAACGCCGGAATCTAAGTCGGTTTACTTTAAAATTAGTAGTGATGATCAACAATTCAATTCATTCAGTTACGACAAATCAAATAGCTTAGCAGCCGGCTTTACCCCAAAAAGAACCCAATTAATCAGCAGTAAATCTACCGGCAATACTGCACTCTTGCATTTTAACAGCGGATTGTTTCCGAAGATTAAATTCAACAACTTGGTTAATATCAAGGAACTTCATCCTTATGTACAAGTAATGCGTGCCGAATTGCTTATTAAACCCATTAAAGGCAGCTATGGCTATGGCACCGCATTTAATCTTCCAACTGATTTAGAACTTCGCCAAACGGATGATCAAAATTATATTGGCGGTTCTGCATTAATTAACCCTTACAGTTCTACCGGAGCCTTACAAACAGGCAGCCTTTATATCGATCAACTCTATGGAGAAAATACCGTTTACACCTACGATGTAACTGAATTTGTAAATACGGTTATTAGCGAAGGTACCTTTTCGAGAAAGGCATTGATACTGCATCCCGCCAATGCGAATGCACTAAATAGCAACCAACGATTATTGATTCATGATTATTTAGCCGAGCATCCTATTCAACTTAAACTTTACATTTTGGGCTTATGAAAAACATGTTGAAACTAGCATTGTTGTATCACTTTATTTTTATGATAGACAGCTCCTCCAATGCGCAAAATACCACCTCTCCTTATTCCATTTTAGGAATTGGAGATATTGAAACCAAAGACTTTGGCAGATGGTATGGCATGGGAAGCACATCACTTGCACTAAGCAGCCAATATTACACCAACACATCCAATCCTGCTTCTCTGGTAGATTTAAGCGAACGGATGATGATGTTTGATATTGCTAACAGAGGAAAAAACGCCAGGTTTCAATACGCGGGATCCGATACCTTTACGGCAACTACAAAAGATTTTAGTGTCCGACGCATTTCACTTTCGTTTAAACCCAACAAAAAATGGGCATTCTCTATAGGTTTGAAACCCTATAGTACGATTAATTATTTATTGTATGAAACAAGTCCGGCAGCGGCCAATGCCACCGCGTTAGTCAAACAGGTAGATGGCAGTGGCGGCCTCAATCAATTGTACTTATCCTACGCACGCAAATTGCATAAAAACCTATCAGTTGGCCTCACCACATCGTATTATTTTGGTTCATCTAATATCAATACACAATATTACGGCAGCGAATTAACCACTACCATCGTAAGGCAGCAATACAATGTGATGAATGCTTATCAATTTTTAGCGGGATTGCAATACGCAAAAAAAGTATCTACCGCAGTAACACATCGTTTAGGCCTAACCTTAACCAATGCAGCGCCCATAAAACAACGGTTAGAAACCGAGTATTTTAGCAGCGATGTATCCATTAAAAAAACAACCGTAACAAAAAAAGATTTTCAATTACCTCTTACGTTAGGTTTAGGATACGCATTAGTACTGAATGATCAAGTTACCATCAGCGCCGATGCTGTTTATAGTGATTGGAAAAAACAAAAAGTAAACTATCCCAATTCTTATGCCATCCCTTCGGGTAGATTATCTGTGGGCTTTGAATATGTAAGTCAACGCAAAATCAATAACTATTGGTACGAAAACTGGTTTATGCAAGCAGGCCTAAGTGCAGAAAGAAATTATTTTTCCGTTCAAGGAAAGCCCTTGGATAGTTATGCCATGACCGTGGGTTTTGGAAAAAATATTTCGGGCCGAATAAGCATTTATGGTGGCTATGAATACGGAATAAAGGGCAATAGCAACCGAAATCAAATTACCGAACGTTTTAGCCAATATACTTTAGGTTTAACCTTAAAAGAATTTTGGTTTGATGTAAAGAAATATGGCAGGTATCAATAAGTAACCTAACAGTTTTATCAAGATTGGGTGCTCGGCATGGTTGGTAATGCCGGGTATCCTACTTCTTGAAGATATAAGCCATAACCCGGCACCGAAAAGTCAACTTTGGATTGATCTTTTTCGATAATGATTTTTTCAAAGTCGTGCAAACTTAACTTGCCCGTTCCTACCTTAAGCATGGTGCCTACCAAACCTCGCACCATTCCTCTCAAAAATCGATTGCCCTGTACTTCATACACCAATGAACCTTCATCATCAAACCATCTACTTATTTCCAAAAGGCAATTATGCGTAAAAACTTGCGTATTTCGTTTGGAGAAACTTTCAAAATCAGTATGCTTCAATAAAATCGCTGCTGCATCATTTAATAAAGCAATATCTAATGGATAAGGAAAATATAAAGCCCTATTTACCAGGAAGGGATTTTTTTCTCGATATACGCGATAGCGATACCTTCTATAGATTGCAGAAAACCTGCAATGCCAATCTGATGGCACTTCAAAAACGCGTTTAATAGCAATAGCCGCGGGCAAAATCGCATTTAAATTATAAACCTTTTTGTTCCATTCGGCTTGGGAAACAAAATCGACTAGGTCAAACTGAAAAAAATTACAAAGCGCATTTACGCCTGCATCGGTGCGAGATGATCCTGTTAATGGAATCGGTGTTTTAAAAATGATTTTTAAAGCCTGCTCTACCTCCCATTGCACGGTATTGGCATTCTCTTGAATTTGAAAACCGGAAAATTCAGCCCCGTTATATGATAATTCAATAAAATACCTGTGCATGAAGAAGCTTCTTTAGTATTAGCGACGAATCATTGCTTTAAAACGACTAATATAATAATCATCGCTCAGCAAAGATTGTAGATGATGAAAATTGAAGGTATCCGAAACAAACGGATAAGCGGCATCAAAAAAAGCATACTTCCCCTGATCATTAATAAACAATACAGCCAAATTTTTGATTTGCTCAGTAGTGAAACATTTCGACTTAAACACTTTCTTCGACATGGCAAGCATCTTATCCTCATCCGTTTCCCCCGCTAATTTTTTCCGCAGTCGTAGATAATCCTCCTCCGTTGCGGCATCGGTACAATTACTATTGATGGCCAACTTACCATCTACCACTGCTACCGAATCTTTTACCGGTTCGCTATTAGGGTTAGGTACCTCAATCGGAATAAATTTTTCTTCCGCCGGCTTTGATGCTACAACAGTTGCAACCTCTTTTTGAACACTATCCGTCGTTTTTACCGGTTCTGCCTTTATTTCTTGGGCAACTTTAGATACGGTATCTAAAGCTGTTGGCACCATTAACATGGCACTATCTTTTGGAATTTCTGCAGTCGGTACTTGATTTAATTGGATAATTTTTCCTAATTGCCAATTCACCACCACCGTATCAATTTGTGTTCCTTGCCTTACTATATAAATCGCCTCTTGCGTGCTATCCGTTTTAACATCTAAAACTTTCTTGATTTCACTATAGTTGAATATACTTTCATTTGGATTTTCTGCGGCAGGCTCAACAACAGTTTGTGCAGTTGTTGTTGGAACCGCTGTTACCGGTTCGGTTTTGGGAGCCACTTTGGGCGAGTCTTGGACCGGAGTTAACGGCTGAACTTTAGGTGCTACAACAACCGGCGGTTCGGCCTGGCGAATTGCAGGGTCATTTACGGCATCCGACAACATACTAGAAAATTCACTGGCATTAACCTCTTTGGGCTTTTTTTCAGCCGCTGCATTATTGGATGCCATCAATACTTGAAAAGTGTGCATATTAAACAAGCCCCATCCCTTTTCGCCAAAATTTTTCAATAACCACCCCTCATCTTGGTGTTTAACATCCACCATTAAACGTTGTTCAGGCCATTCCCCTTTGGGAAAACCAACCAAAAGCGTATAACTACCTTCTTCCAATTTGGGAATGATTAAATAACCCGAAAGGGTTGAATTCAATATCTTCTTATCCATTTTTACATAAAATGGCTGCTTATTATCGGTTTGGAGATAAATAAAATGTCGTTGCTGTGCGCTCACATTAAAACAGGCTCCCACCAAAAAACACAAAAAGATCAGAAATCGCATATTGCTTCTTTTAATACTACAAATCTAACCAGAATAATAAACTTTTTGCCATTTATAAAAAAATGCACTACTCATTTATAGGGTAACTTTATCTTTACCGCCATTAAAACATTACATTTTATTATGAAGAGAATTTATTTATTGTTGTTGTTAGGCGCTTGCACCCAATTTGCAATGGCGCAAGAAGACGAAAAGGTACAGGATACCACCTGGAAAAGAACCTTCCGCGCTAGCGCACCTAAAGTAAACAACTTGGTGCATACCAAATTGGATGTAAAATTTGATTACGACAAATCTTACTTGTACGGTAAAGCTTGGATTACCTTGCAACCGCATTTCTACAGCACCGATTCTCTTACTTTGGATGCAAAAGGGATGGATATTAAGGAAGTAGCCTTAGTAAAAGGTACCGCTCGTCAACCTTTGAAATATACTTATGATGGCATGCAATTGTTCATCAAATTAGATAAAAGCTACAAAGGATCAGAAAAATATACCGTTTATATTGACTATACCGCCAAACCAAACGAACTAAAAGTTCAAGGTAGCGCTGCCATTACCGATGCAAAAGGTTTATATTTTATCAACCCTAAAGGGGAAGAAAAAGATAAACCTACGCAAATTTGGACACAAGGTGAAACCGAAGCCAGTAGCGTTTGGATGCCTACTATTGACAAGCCAAATCAAAAAACAACGGAAGAAATTTACATGACCGTTCCGGCTAAATATGTTACCCTTAGTAATGGAATTTTAAAAAGTTCGGTTAAAAATGCTAACGGTACCCGCACCGATTATTGGAAAATGGATTTACCACACGCACCTTATTTATTCTTCATGGGCGTAGGTGATTTTAGTATCATTAAAGATAGTTACAAGGGCAAAGAAGTGAACTATTACGTTGAACCAAAAGAAGCGCCGTATGCAAAAGCTGTTTTTGGCCGTACACCCGAAATGATGAAGTTTTTCTCTGAAAAATTAGGAGTAGAATTTCCTTGGGCTAAATATGCACAAATTGTAGGTAGAGATTATGTGAGCGGTGCGATGGAAAATACCACTGCCACTTTACACCAAGAAAGTGCCTACCAAAATTTTCGTGAATTAACTGATGGGAATAGCTGGGAAGGAACTATTGCGCACGAGTTATTTCACCAATGGTTTGGAGATTTGGTAACCGCCGAAAGTTGGAGCCACCTTACCGTAAATGAAAGCTTTGCGAACTACAGCGAATACCTTTGGTTAGAATACAAAGAAGGAAAAGACGCCGCTTACGAACATCAATATTCTGATATGATGGGCTATTTACAAGGCGGTAATGAAAAGAAAGACTTAGTGCGTTTTTACTATGCCGATAAAGAAGATATGTTTGATGGCGTTAGCTACAATAAAGGTGGTCGCATTTTAAACATGTTACGCAATTACGTGGGCGATGACGCATTCTTTAAATCTTTACAAAACTATCTTACCACCAATAAATTTAAGGCAGGTGAAGCCGGCTTATTACGTTTAGCTTTTGAAGAAACTACCGGTAAAGACCTTAACTGGTTCTGGAACCAATGGTATTATGGTAGCGGTCATCCTAAATTTAAAATCAACTACGATTATAACGATACCACCGGTACTGCAAAAGTGATTATAGAACAAACGCAGAAATCTGATAAAGTTTTCAATATTCCTGTAGCGATTGATATTTACAATGGTAAAGACAAAGTGAGACATCAAGTATGGACAGCCAATAAAGTGGATACTTTCAGTTTCCACTATACCCAACGTCCGGATTTAATTAATGTAGACGGTGATAAATTGTTGTTATGCGAAAAAACAGATAACAAAACCACCGAAAACTTTATTCACC
>JBJOQA010000120.1:0-7036 GCA_046050225.1 Bacteroidota bacterium
TTACGATTCATTTTATGACCTTCGTGAACGGCAAGTACCATGGTAACGGAACTAGCGATCAGGATAAAAGTCATTAAACTCACAAATGCCAACGGCAAATCTGCGTGCCCTGCAAACGGGAATGCATTAAATACATGGTTAGGATCGGCCCAAAAGTTTACACTAAAGCGAATCGTTCCATAACTGATCAGAAACGCCCCGAAGGTGAATGCATCACTCATCAGGAAGTACCACATCATTACTTTACCATAGCTCAAGTTGAACGGGCTCTTGCCTCCGCTCCACCATTTGGTTTGTTGTTGAACAGCTACTGTTGACATTTACTAAAACTTTATTTTTTAATACGACGTTCTAATTCTCCATTAATTGACTGCTATCAAAAAGATCAGCAGATAAATCCATAAAATATCTACAAAATGCCAGTACGTACTCATTACTTCAATTGGTACCGCATTATAAGATTTTACTTTTTTACTAAACGCTCTGATAAAAATAACCATCAAAGCTACTACCCCACCCAATACGTGTAATGCGTGTAAACAAACAATCACGTATAAAAACGAAACCGATACATTTTTTTGCAAGGTTAAACCCGTTTTTGCTAAAGCAACAAAACCTAGTGCTTGTAACAATACAAAAATAACACCTAGTGCAAAAGTTGCGGTAATCAGGCTTTTATAGGCCCTCATATCGCGTTCTTTGAATTTTTTAACCGAAAGCCACATGGTAAAACTACTCAACAGAATTACTGCCGTGCTATAATACAAGGCTACCGGTAAATCAAACGTTAGCCAATTTGCCTGATTTTTTTTCACGATATATGCACTGGTTAAACCGGCAAACATCATCAGAATACTGGCAATTGCTACCCACAAGGTAAACTTGTGCGGATGTATTTTTTTTCGTTTTTCCTGCGCCACTTTTTTCAATTATAAATTCAAGTACTATCGCTATCCAATAGCCGGTATTACCCGATCCATGAACAAAGCCAAAAGTACCACCATCAAATAGAAATAAGAACTAAACATTACCTTTCTTGCAGATCCGGCATCCATTTTTTGAAACAACCGAATACTCACAAACACCATCCATAAATTACAGGCCAATAATACCCAAACGCTCACCCATCCTGCAATATTGATATAGTAAGGTAACAATCCAAATGGTATCATTAACACACTATAAATTACCGTTTGTAACGCGGTGAATTTTGTTGGCCCTTTTGAACCCGGCAACAATTTAAAGCCTGCCTTGGTATAATCTTGGTGTGCCAACCAAGCAATCGCCCAAAAATGTGGGAATTGCCAAAAAAACTGAATTCCAAACAAAATCCAAGCACCTGCCCAATGCACATTACCGTCACCAAAAGCCGCAACCCAACCTATCAAGCAAGGTAAAGCTCCCGGTATGGCACCAATTAAAACTGCTATAGAATTTACTTTTTTTAACGGTGTGTAGATAAACCCATATAAAAAAAGACTAAACAATCCTATCAGCGCGCTTTGGTAATTAAAGAAGTACCATAAGGTTGCTACGCCTAAAAATCCGGCGATTATAGCAAACCAAGTTGCTTCTTGTATACTCATTCTGCCACTAGCCACCGGTCTTGCGGCGGTTCGTTTCATAACAGCATCTGTTTCCTTTTCAAGAATTTGATTGACTGCATTGGCTGAACCGGTAATTAGCATGCCTGCTGCAAAAAGTAAAAGAACTGAAAGCACTTTTGAACGTACAAAATGTAATTCGTTAGGTGCAATTAAAAAACTAACCACAGAACTAAACACTACCATAAAACTCAGTGTGAATTTAATCAACTGAATATAATCCTTGAGTTTTGATGCCTTCACAGGTTTTTCTGTGTTGGCTATGGTATTATTTTCCTTCGACATATTCCTGCCCTCTTCTTTCTGTATTGTTTTCAATACAAAAGATCAGCCTGGTGTAAAAATTTGATTTGAAGTAGCACTTTAAATAAGAGCGCCACCTATATTAATGATCTGTACTTTCGTTTTCGCCAATTGGTTCGGTTTGCGGAATGAAATCGCGACCGTCTTTACCATAATCATAAGCTCCGCGATGTACTTCCGGAATATCACCAGGCCAGTTTCCGTGACCCGGATTAATTGGTGTTGACCACTCCAATGTATTACTTTCCCAAGGGTTTTGTGTTGTTACACGACGACCTTTGTACATGCTATACACATAGTTGAATACAAATAAGATTTGTGCAGCAAATACAATAATGGTAACGAAACTGATGAACTGATTAAGGTCGCCAAACATTTTGAATGATTCCCACATAGAGAAATCATAATAACGACGAGGCATACCGGCTAACCCTTCGTAGTGCATTGGCCAGAAGATTAAATAAGCACCTACAAAAGTTACCCAAAAGTGGATATACCCTAATGTGTTATTCATGTAACGGCCAAACATTTTAGGGAACCAATGATAAACACCTGCAAACATTCCGAAGAATGAAGCCACACCCATTACAATATGGAAATGCGCAATTACAAAGTAAGTATCATGAAGATGAATATCTAATGCAGAGTTTCCTAAGAAAATACCGGTTAAACCACCACTAATAAACAAGCTCACAAAACCGATAGCGAACATCATGCCCACCGTAAAACGAATATTACCACGCCACAAAGTTGTTAACCAGTTAAATACCTTAATTGCTGATGGAACCGCAATTAATAGCGTTAACAATACGAAGAATGCACCGAGGAACGGATTTAGACCCGTTACAAACATATGGTGCGCCCAAACTAAGAAGGCAAGAATTGCGATAGCAAACATAGAACCCACCATCGCCATGTAACCAAAGATTGGCTTACGACTATTGGTTGATAATACTTCTGAAGACATACCCATTGCAGGAAGCAAGATGATATATACTTCTGGGTGACCTAAGAACCAGAATAAATGTTGGAACAAGATGGCGCTACCTCCTTCATTAGGAAGGATTTTACCATTTACAACGATATCACTTAGGAAGAAGCTCGTACCTAAATTACGGTCAAACAATAATAATACTGCACCTGATAATAATACAGGGAAAGATAATACACCTAAAACGGCCGTGAAGAACAAGGCCCAGATTGGTAAAGGTAAGCGCGTCATGCTCATTCCTTTGGTGCGCAAGTTCAGGATCGTAGAGATATAGTTTAAGCCACCTAAAAGTGAGCTAACAATAAACATAGCCATAGAAACCAACCATAAATCCATACCGATTTTAGATCCGGTAGAAGCGTCGCCCAATGCACTTAATGGCGGATAAATAGTCCAACCACCATTTGCAGGTCCGGTTTGAACAAACAAAGAACTGAACATGATGATAGAGGCCAAGAAGAAGAACCAATAGCTCAACATATTCAATAATGGTGAAGCCATATCGCGTGCACCAATTTGTAAAGGAATCAAGAAGTTAGCAAAAGTTCCACTTAAACCGGCCGTTAATACAAAGAACACTAAAATGGTTCCGTGCATCGTAACTAACGCATAGTAAAAATCAGGACTTATTTTTCCACCTTTAGCCCAATGACCTAAGATGTCTTCTAACCATGGGAAGGTAGATTCAGGGTAACCTAATTGCAAACGGAATAATACTGAGAATAAACCGCCTATAATCGCCCAAATAATACCGGTAATCAGGAACTGTTTTGAGATCATTTTATGATCCTGACTAAAAATGTACTTTGTAATAAACGTTTCCTGATGATGGTGCTCGTGGTGTGCATCATGACCATGTGATACGCCAGTCTCGTGGGCTGCAAGTGTGTGACTCATAATGAATATTATATTAGACGCTATTAGTTTAAATTATTTAACGTTAGCAGCAAGTGGTGTTGCGGCTGGTTTAGTGCTATCAACAGCAGGTGTAGCTGCAGGTTCAGCAGGTTTTCTTTCAGGGAAAACTGAATAAACCATTGGTTGTTGTTTTTTCAACCATGCTTGATATTCGGCTTCAGTTTCTACGATAATAATACCTCTCATAGAATAGTGACCTTTACCGCACATTTGATCGCAACTAATTTCATAAGTGAAATCAGGATTGTGCGTTTTTTCTTTCATTTCTGCTGTAGTATATAATGGTGTAAACCACATAGTAGTTGGTATACCCGGAACGGCATCCATTTTCAAGCGAAAATGTGACAACCCAACATCATGAATTACGTCTTGTGCATTGATAATTAATTTAACCGGACGGCCAACAGGAATATGCATAGTGGCAGGCACATGGATATCATCATTGCTTGCCGGATCAGAAAAATCAACGCCTAAGCTATTTGCACCTTTGGTTAATTTATAATTCTTTTTCGCCAATTGATTGTCTTTACCCGGATAACGGAATTCCCATGCAAATTGGTGACCGGTAACTTCAACAACGATAGCATCTTTAGGTGCTTCGCCGGTCATTTGAAACCAATATTTCAAACCGAACACAACCAAAGTAGTCAAGAAGATTGCAGGAACGGTAGTCCAAATCAATTCCAATTTTGTATTGTGTGGGAAGTAATAGGCTTTTCTATTATCTTTTTCTTGGTATTTATAGGCAAACCAAAACAACAAGATTTGCGTAACAAAGAATACAGCACCGGTAACAGCCAAGGTGATCATCAACATGCGGTCAATATTAACACCATGGTTGGAAGCGGCATCTTGGGCTAATAAGGTTTTGGGGTACAATAGATCATTACA
The DNA here is from genome assembly GCA_046050225.1 of Bacteroidota bacterium. Taxonomy (GTDB): domain Bacteria; phylum Bacteroidota; class Bacteroidia; order Chitinophagales; family Chitinophagaceae; genus Ferruginibacter. The sequence continues at coordinate 4,708 of JBJOQA010000120.1, forward strand.
CCACCAACATCCAATTAATCCTACAACCAGAAATGTAATCAATAAAAACGCATTGATTTTATTATTCTGCTTGCGCGATTTATCATCGCCTTTTAAAATACTTACATATTCGCTGGCTTTCGAAATTTGAAATACAACTACGAAAATCATCACAACGATAGCGATCAATAAAATCTCTGTCATGGTTCAAAAAATTATTATCTAAAAGTGTAAAGCGCTTTTATTATCAAAAATTGATTCGAAAATAGTTTTTTCCAAAGTTTATCACCCAGGAAAATTCAATTGTAAATATGCCTAATTGTTATTAGGTATGGTGAATCATACTTTCTTTCAAGAAAGGATGATTGATGGCGGTCAATTTGTGTTTGGTAAGGAATGCACCTACTCTCCACATAATGATGCCAATAAACAAGGCCGCAATACCGAATTCAAATGGCAATAATTGCGCATTTTCTTTCATTGTGCCCGGCATTACCATTTGCCAGAAATCGATCCAATGGCCAAAAATAATCAAAACAGCCATCACGGTGATTAATGTGTAATTTCTCTTTGCTGCTTTTTTCATTAAAATCAACAAAGGACAAATAAAGTTAATAATCAGGTTCAAGAAGAAGATTCCACGGTACGGACCAGAAACCCTGATTTTGAAATATCCTGTTTCTTCCGGAATGTTTGCATACCAGATCAACATATATTGAGAGAACCATAAATACGTCCAGAATACAGAAAAAGCAAACATGAATTTACCTACATCATGTAAATGCTCATCGGTAACATATTCTAATTTGCCTTGGTTTTTTAAGAATACAATAAACAAAGCAATTAAAGACATACCGGAAACAAATGAACTTGCAAAAGTATACCAGCTATACATGGTGCTATACCAATGTGCATCAATACTCATCAACCATAACCATGGGATGGTAGATCCAACAGTTAATCCAAAGAAAATAATGAATGCGGCAGCCCAAATGATATTTTTATTAATCCAAGATTTACCGGTTTCATAATCCATTGGTCCATCTTCATCACTTTTTAAACTGAGTGAACGCATTTTTTGTCCAAGTGCCCACCACAAAAAGATGGTAATTGCACTCCAAATGGTAAAGAACCAAGGGTTTAAGAAACCACTTTTTTCATTTAAAATACGATCGTGCTTAACGGTTTCGGCATTTACCCAGTGGTAGATATCATCATGACCGCCCCAAACGATGGCCATCAATACCACAAAACAAATGATACCTAAAACCGGAACAACACTAGAAATGGCTTCCGGAACACGGCGCATAGCAACTTGCCAGCCGCCCATTGCCAAGGTGGTTACACCGATGAAGAACATACTGGCATTCACTACCAACAACCAAAAAACTGAGTTTTGCAATAATACCGACCAAAAGCGTGTGCCTTGAGTTGGGCCTTCACCATGTGCCACATGCGCAAAAGGTTGATACATGAATACGCCGTAGACTAACGCCGCTAATCCCACTACAATCAAGCCGATCGTCCACTTTTTATAACTTCCCGGTAATTCGAATGAATGATTCATCTAAGTGATATTTTAATTTTAGGCCTTGCTTCTTGGGTCACCCGGCCTTTCCTGACAATTTGTTACAATTCGTTTAAGGGTCAACTGCCTTTGCAGTATTTAAATCTTAATTATTTAGCTTTTACACTATCCACCGCAGGTGCAGCTGTTTCAGCAGCAGCCGGTGCAGCAGCAGCTTTTGGTTGTAACGTACGCACGTATTGAACCATTTGCCAACGTTGCTTGCGGGTTAATTGAGAAGCATAGCTTCCCATATTATTTTTACCATATTGGATAGAATGATACATGGTACCATCTGCCATCTTGATATAAACATCTGAAGTTAAGTTAGCAATAGCGCCAACTTTATCGGTAACGGCTAAAGGACCGCTAGCTTTCCCATCCACACCATGGCAAATTGCGCAATTGATATTGTACAAACGAGCAGCTTCAACGCTGTCTTTACCGGTTAATGGCGGTAATGGATTTTTAACCTGTGCACTTAGCACATAACCCGAATCGGTATTAGGTAAATGATATTCAGGCATATCACCAATACGAATGGTACCGGCTACGGGCCTAGCATTATAAAATATCGCCTTACCTAAAAATGCTGTATCAGAGGTAAAAATGGTACTGTCTAAGCTAGCATAAGTTTCAACCGCACGGCTATAAGCCATGTCAGGCATGTAAATTTTACCCGGCTCACGTTTGTTACCGCAGCTACTGGCAAAAAGAATTACACCAGTTGCCAGAACAGAGGATAATAACTTCATTTGTTTCATGTATAATGTCAGTTGTCTA
>JBJOQA010000121.1:0-27216 GCA_046050225.1 Bacteroidota bacterium
TCAGTGTGCTACAATATGCTGTAGAAGTATTGCATGTAAAGCATGTGATTGTTTGCGGACATTATGGTTGCGGAGGGGTTAAAGCGGCTATGACAAGAAACTCGCTTGGTATTATCAATAAATGGTTACGCAATATTAAGGATGTATATGCAGCTAATCGAGCTGAAGTAGATGCTTTAGAAGTGATCGACGATCGGGTGAATCGATTAATTGAAATCAATGTTCAAGAACAAGTTTTTAATTTGGCAAAAACCTCAATTATTCAAAGCTCTTGGAAGCAGAACAATTATCCGCATTTACATGGTTGGGTGTACGATTTACATGATGGCTTGATTAAGCCGATTTGTGAAATAGAAGCCGGTACGCATATTGATCCACTTTTTGAATTTGATAATCTCTAGATTTACAATAAGCGACAATGCAACGTTAAATGCTTGTTGGTGTAAATATGATCGGGACTGATATAGGTATCTTGATAGCTTATTCTTAAACCTGATTTGGCTAAGATATCGCGCACTAACTCGCTGCAGATATAACTTCGATTACGTTCGCGCTTACTTATTTTAAATAATATTCGAATCATAATCCTAAATATTTCCCAGTTGTCGTAAGGCTTCGTTAGCGCATCTAATCCAAAACTGATACCATCGCCGATAGAAAGCCCTTCGTTTAAATCGGTAATTTTGCATACCACCAAATTGCCTTTATAAGGCCGATTGGTGCCATGATAATTTTTTAAGTAGTTGGATAACGGAATCAATCTTATGCCTACACTTGGCTCGGCTTCCATCAATAAAACTCTACCCAGTTGCTCATCTTTGTACACTACTGCAACATGACTCCATACACTATTGGTTAACTTTCTAATAATGCCTGAGAAAAGATAGTTACCGCTGCAAAAAACAATATCACCCGTTGATAATTGTTCTCTAGCAATACTGTAAGGCATTTTTTCTAGCTGTTTGATGGATGATTTGTGAATTGCTTTTGCCATAATTGTTTTGCAATTGATACTTTTGAGTTTACTAAGATATACATTGATGGCAAAACAAACATTAGTTGTGATTGGCGGAGGGGCTGCCGGATTTTTTTGTGCCGTAAATGCGGCAAGGTTAGCGCCAAACCTAAGGGTTGTATTATTGGAAAAATCGAGTAAGCTTTTATCAAAAGTGCGCGTAAGCGGAGGCGGGCGATGTAACGTTACCCATCATTGTTTTTCTATTGCCGAAATGATTCAGCATTATCCGCGTGGCGCGGCATTTTTAAAAAAAGCATTTCATCATTTTTTTACCACCGATACCATTGAGTGGTTTAACAAAAGGGGCGTGCCTTTAAAAGTGGAAGCCGATAATAGAATGTTTCCGCAAAGCAATACTTCCGAAACAATTGTGCAATGCCTAATGGAAGAGGCCAATAAGTATCAGGTAGAAATTTTAATGAATCGAGATGTGCAACAATTATCCTTAAAAGAAAATGGCTGGGAAATTCATTGCAAAGCAGCACCTACTATTACTTGTGATTATGTTTGTATTGCTACCGGCGGTTTTCCTAAATTGATGCAGTTTGATTGGATTCAACAATTAGGGCATACTATTGAAACGCCCCAACCATCGTTATTTACTTTTAATATGCCGGGTAATCCTATTACCCAACTCATGGGCGTTGCCGTTGAAAAAGCAATGGTAAAAATTAATACCACCAAACTTCAAGCAGAGGGGCCACTATTAATTACCCATTGGGGGATGAGCGGCCCTGCGATTTTAAAATTATCTGCGCATGGCGCGCGATTATTGGCAGAAAAGAATTGGCATTTTCAAGTGTCTATTAATTGGGCACCAACTTTTAATGAAGGTAGTTTAAAAGATCATTTTCAACAGGTTCGTTTTCAACAAGCCGCTCAAAAGGTTGCAGGAAGAAGTCCGATTGGCCTGCCTGCCCGTCTTTGGCAATATCTTGTTCAATTAAGCGGAATTTCGGATTCGTTACGTTGGGCCGATTTGCCCGCTAAGGAGCAAAATAAGCTCATCAAAAACTGCTGTGCTATGGAAGCTGAGGTAAAAGGAAAAACAACCTTTAAAGAGGAGTTTGTAACCGCAGGAGGTGTTCAATTAACCGAAGTGGATCATTTTACGATGGAAAGCAAGAAAGCAACCGGATTGTATTTTGCAGGAGAAGTATTAGATGTAGATGGCGTAACCGGCGGGTTTAATTTTCAAAATGCCTGGACAACCGGTTTTCTTGCCGCACAGGCAATCGCAATAAAGGCAAATGAAAAGATAAATTAGGCGGTTGGTCGATCCATCCAATCTTTTTCCTTGGCATCGCCACTAGCCATGGATACCGTAGTAAAAAACAAGAATAAGATTTGCGCAATTAATGCTAAGTAAGAATGGGTGTCAAAAAAACGCAACCATGCATGCTCAAATCCCCAAAGCGATAAGAGTGCGAGCGTCATGGTAAATGTGCAAATACTCGCCCCAATTACCAGGAAAAAGCGGGAGGTGATACGTGCGGCTAAAGCAGGTGTTTGTCCAATCTTCTTATTGATATAATAGTAAGCCGAAAAATAAATGATATAGGGTGTAAGCGTTACTAAATGTTTGAATACGCTATCAGTTCCGGGCAAATTAAAAAAGGTAATAGACAACATTTTCAGCAAGAAGAAAATTAATACCAAAATAAATAGGGTGCCTAAAAAGCCGCCTATGATTAAGGCTACCAACCCAAAATATTTATTAAATGTATTCATGCCGATTTAACTGTTTAAGCAAAAGTAACGCTATTTAATTTTTAATTACCGGTCAACTTCATTTGCCAATTGTGGTTGCGGATAAATCCGATGGCAGTAAATGTTTTTGATTCAGGTAGAAAAAGAATAACAGCCGGTTTAGTGAAAAGTTGTAATAATTGGTGCAATAAAAAATCCCACTGTTTTGAGGCAGTGGGATTTTTTTATAAAAAATTGAGTGATTACTCAGCTTTTGCATCATCAGCAGCAGCGTTATCTAATTTAGCTTTCAAATCAGCCAATGCGCTGATATCACCTAAAGTTGATTTTTCTACTTTTGATTGAAGATTTTTAACTGCTTTCTTCGTTACTTCAGCATCTGCTTTTTTCTCTTTGATTACAGCTTGTTTTTCTTCTTCGATGATTTGTTCCCACAAACGAGTATGGCTTAACACGATGCGTTTGTCGTTACGATCAAATTCAATAACCATGAATTGAGCTACGTCATCAGCACCTACAGTTTTACCATCTTCTTTTGCAAGGTGACGGTTAGGAGCGAATCCTTCTAATCCGTAAGGCAATTGAACTACAGCACCTTTATCGTCTTTTTTAATAACGGTACCTTCGTGTACGCTACCTACAGGGAAAGAACTTTCCAATGTGTTCCATGGATCTTCTTCAATTTGTTTGTGACCCAATTGTAATTTACGACCATCTTTATCGATGTTCATAATGATTACATCAATTGAGTTACCCACTTTCGTGTACTCGTTCGGGTTATTGAAGCGTTTCAACCAGCTTAAATCGCTGATATGAATCATACCACCGATACCGGTAGCTAATTCGATGAACACACCGTAAGGAGTGATGTTTTTAACAACACCGGTATGACGGCTTCCTTCTGGGAATTTAACTTCGATATCACTCCAAGGATCGTTGGTTAATTGTTTAATAGACAAGCTCATTTTGCGCGTGTCTTTATCCAATGTAACAATCTTCGCTTCGTATTCGTCGTTTAATTTGAAGAATTCTTTTGCATTTACCGGCGTGTTAGCCCAAGTGATTTCACTTACGTGAACTAAACCTTCAACACCTGGCATAATTTCTAAGAATGCACCGTAGTCTTCGATATTTACAACTTTACCTTTAACTACTTCACCTTCTTTGATACCTTCACTTAAAGTATCCCAAGGATGCGGCGTTAATTGTTTCAAGCCAAGGCTGATACGTTTTTTGTCGTCGTCGAAATCGAGAACCACCACATTGATTTTTTGATCCATCTTCAATACTTCGCTTGGATGGTTGATACGTCCCCATGAAATATCTGTGATGTACAACAAACCGTCTAGGCCGCCCAAATCCAAGAACGCACCAAAGTCGGTGATGTTTTTGATAGTACCTTCCAAAACCTGACCTTTTTCAAGTTTACCGATAATTTCGGCACGTTGTGCTTCGATATCGCTTTCGATAAGGGCTTTGTGAGATACAACCGCATTCTTAATGGTTTCGTTAATCTTAACCACTTTGAATTCCATGGTTTTACCCACGAATTGATCGTAATCAGTAACAGGTTTAACATCGATCTGAGAACCCGGTAAGAATGTTTCCATACCAAATACATCCACGATCAAGCCACCTTTAGTTTTGCTGGTAACAATACCGGTAACAATTTCGCCGGTTTTGTGTAGATCCATAATTTTTTCCCAAGCACGGCTAGTACGCGCTTGTTTGCGGCTTAGGTGAAGGTTGCCATCGCGGTCTTCTTTTTCAACCACCATAACTTCAATCACATCACCTACTTTCAAACCACCTGGGATATCTCTGAATTCGTTCAAAGAAATCAAACCATCACTTTTGAAACCGATATTTACAACGGCATCAGTTTTAGTGATTGCTTCAATGGTAGCTTGAATCATCTCGCCATCATTGATTTGTTTGAAAGTTCTGTCGTACACTGCATCGTACTTTTCTTTTTCTTCTTTTTTGTAATGACTAACATTGCGTTTGTCAACACTCCAGTCGAAATCGTCGTGTGCAGTTTCTACAACCGGTTCAACAGCAGGCGCTGTTGCTTCCACAGGCGCATTTGTTGTCGCAGCAGATTCAGCCTCTGGTGAAGCTGCACCTTCCTGTGCTTCTGCGTTTAATTGTTTAAAAAAATTGAATGACATAAAATTACCCCGGGTTTTTAAACGGGGTGGCAAAGGTACGCGATTTGCCTGAAAAATTGCCTTATAATGCCCAATTTTCGCCAGTTCTGTCAACAAAAAGCAGTAAAAACGCCGTTTGTATAAAATAACGTGTTGTAATGTATTGATAATGAGTTTCTTGCGAATTTGTTGAAAGGTCATTCAATTCTTCCAACCTATGAAGTCAAACCATTTTTTTACATTTGCCTGCCCATTTCGGCAAATCATTTCGACGCTAGTCGATGCTTAAGGAAACTTTATGTTGAAAAGACTTTTTGCAGTTGTAGCATTGCTTCCGACATTTTTAGTGGTAAGAGCACATGTTTTATTTGACACTACCAAACCCCAATCTAGTAAGCCAATTGTAAAAGCTGCCGTTGGAAAAGGCGTTCAATTTAGCTCCGCAGATGGTTTATATACCCTTACCCTTAACGGAAGAATTCAAAGCTTGGCAGAAGTGCGCTATAGTTTGCAAGACAAATCAGCCGCCACCGATTTTTTAATTCGCAGATGCCGTTTAAATATTGCCGGAAACTTTTTTAATGAACGTTTTAGCTATCGTGTTCAACTAGGTTTTGCACAAGGTGATATTAGTGCCGCCAATTCTGCCGCACAAAATAACCTCATCTTGCGTGATGCCATGCTCTATTTTAAGGCGCAGAATTGGTTAACTATCGGTTTTGGACAAACCAAATTACCGGGAAACCGCCAAAGACAAATCTCTTCTGCCAATTTGCAATTAGTTGAAAGGTCTATCGTGAATAATAATTTTACGCTCGATCGTGATAAAGGAATTTGGTTGTACGGGTCATTTCCAATTGGAAAATCACAATTCAACCCTACCTTTTCAATCTCCTCCGGAGAGGGAAGAATTACTTCTGCAAAAAATGGCAAAATCTGTTTGTCGGGCCGTATCGAATGGTTACCATTTGGCACGTTCATCGATAGAGGAGATTTTGTTGAGGCAGATGTTCAACAAGAGCCTGCACCAAAACTGTCACTTGGTTTAGTATATAGTAAAAATAATGCGGCTACACGTACCATGGGTCAATTAGGCGAATATCTTTATAACAACGAAACAGCAGATATTGATTATTGGGGTGCCGATTTGTTATTTAAATACAAAGGGTTTTCTACCGAATCTGAATTTTATCATCGAAAAAGCAGCAAAGGTATTATCATTAATAATGGAAATACGGCACTTAAGAATTTTGTTTTAAGCGGCACAGGCTTTATGTTGCAATCAGGTATTTTTATTGCAAAGCAAGATGAATTGGCTGCAAGATTTGCCATTATCAACCCCAATGAAAAAATAAAATTATTGGCTAGTAAGCAACAAGAATGGGTGTTGGGTTATTCGCATTATTTTACCAAACATAACTTGAAAATTCAAACAGATCTCACTTATTTTAAGGAGGGAATGCAAGAATCGCTTATTTATCGACTTTCCGGCGTTGTTTCTTTTTAAAATTAGGTTATTGGTTGCCCTTTTTTCCCGCTTCTAACATGCGCATTTGTTTGGCATCTTGCAAAAATTCTGATGCAAAAATGAAGGAGTTAAGGCGTTCGTTTTTAGAGAAAATAATTTCTTCATTGTTACCGCTCCATTCTTTTTGGCCTTGATACATGTAAAGGATGTTTTCGCCAATTTCCATTACACTATTCATGTCGTGCGTATTAATTACGGTGGTCATGTTAAACTCCTTGGTAATATCATAAATCAGTTTATCAATCACCATGCTGGTTTGCGGATCAAGCCCCGAATTGGGTTCATCACAAAATAAATATTTAGGATTGAGCACAATGGCACGCGCAATGCCCACACGTTTCTTCATACCTCCACTTATTTCGGCCGGATATTTATTGTTGGCGCCCTTTAGGTTTACGCGATCTAAAACCTCATTAACGCGTTTCAACTTTTCGGCATGAGTATTCGTTGTAAACATATCGAGCGGAAACATAATGTTCTGTTCCACTGTCATACTATCAAATAAGGCTGACCCTTGAAAGAGCATGCCAATTTGTTGACGTAACAGTTTTCTGTCTTCTTGCTCCATATCGGTAAAGCTGGTGCCGTCGTAAATAATTTCACCTTCATCCGGCTCAAATAAACCTACCAAGCATTTTTGCAATACCGTTTTACCACTACCGCTAGTGCCAATAATTAAATTGCATTTACCGGTTTCCATCAAATGACTAACATTGTTCAAAACAACCTTTTCGTCAAACTGCTTTTTTAGATTCTTGAATTCAATCATGGCGGCTAATTAAGGCTTGCTGAGTAATAATTGAGATAATACATAATCGGCAAGCAGTAACATAATGCAACTCACCACAACACTCTTTGTACTGCTTCTTCCAATTTCTAAGGCACCGCCTTTAACATAATAGCCATAGTAAGCCGGCACACTGCTAATGATAAACGCAAATGTGTAGGATTTTACTAGGGCAAAGAATACGTTGTATGGAAGGAAGTTCATTAATAAACCACGATCAAAAGTGGGGGAGGTTAAAATGCCTGAGGCTACGGCTGCAAATCTTCCGCCAACAATTCCTAATACCATGGAAATAACCACCAACATGGGAATCGTTATCAACGACGCTGCAATTTTTGGCATGATTAAGTAAGATTTGGTATTAATGCCCATAATTTCTAAGGCATCAATTTGTTCGCTAACGCGCATATTACCTAACTCACTGGCAATTTTACTGCCAATTACACCCGCTAAAACGATACATACCAAGGTTGGCGCAAATTCTAAAATCACGGTATCGCGCACAATTTGTGCGATGGTGGTTAAAGGAATAACCGGACTCACCATTTGGTAGGCCGTTTGAACTGCACTTACCGCACCAATAAAAACAGAAATAATGGAAACTATACCTAAGGCGCCAATGCCAATATCATTGCATTGATGCATAAATTCTTTCCAATACATCTTATGGTTTTCGGGGCGCGTAAACATCCCTTTTAGCATTAAGATATACCTTCCCAAGTGTGTGAAAAAAGTCATGTTGCAAAAATATTGAAAAAATAATGAGTGTGGCTGCGGATTATTTAGATGGTAGTTCTGGTTTTAAGCGCTATTTTTTATTGGTATAAATTTTTTCGCCTTTTAGCATGATTTCTTTTAAATGTTGGTACATGATTTTAGGCATGGTGTCGCATTGCGAAAATTCAGCTTCATTTTGATGAAATACGCCAAGTTCTGTGGCGAGTTGTTTGATTTTTTCGGGAGTAGAAAGGGGCTCGTTTTCTGCAGCCATTTTCAAATGCATCAAACGCTGTTTTTGTGCCTTGATACGCCGAATGATTTGTGCAATTTCTTCATGCTGATATTGAAGAATAACTTGTGGATTTAGGTGTTGTTGCACTAATTGAACAAATACCAAATTCTCTTTAAAAAATTGCGGAAGATAAATGTTTTTGCTGCCCTCATAACTCTGTTGATCAAAGTCGATGGATCGAATTCTAAATTGTACATCATCAAAATCCAGTGCAACTTCAAACACAAAATTATAACTGCGCATATCGCCCAATAAACGCAAAAAGCAGCGTTCATTAAATTTTACAAATTCCTTTGCAACGCGCTTAATATTGTATTCGGGCCGGTCTAAATGTTTATTTACAAAAACATCACCGGGGATACCGGCAATATGTTCTTCGGCTAGGGTGGTGCCGTCTACCAAAAAATTAATCCAATAAGGACTCAACAGATGTTCCAGTTCCATGCCATAAATTCGAGAAGAATCGGCAATCTTCAAATAAAAATAGTCATACACTTCATTGTAGCTATTTACAATTTTTATTCGAAAGGGTTTTGAGTTGCCAAACAAGCAATAATCAATTCGTTCTATGATTAAATGTTCCTCAGCTTGGGTATGTCCACTTGCTTTTAATAAAGAGTAAACCCGTTTTAAACCGGCATGTATTTCGGGCATTAAGGATGGGTGATAAAATACGGTTTCCCAATATGTGTCTTGCCCTTTTTTGTCTAAAACCGGAATGCTGGAATCGAAATATTTTAGTTGATCATACGATACCGGCAAATTAATTTCTCTGCCGTATTTTTTTAAATAGCGTTTAAATGGTTTGCTAACCGCAAAAGGAATTTTTTTCTTGCTGATATGATCGTTGGGTTGCTGCAAAGCCGATGCTATTTCGTGTAGGTATTAAGGTTAGTATTATGCTGATTCAACAGGTCTGGGCTGAATAATTACCTTGATGCGATCAATTCTGTTTTTAGTAATTGCTAAAGGTAAGAAGGTGAAGTCGCCGCTAATAACGGGTTCTTCCACTTGCGGGAATTTACCGGCAATTTCTAAAACTAAACCCGCTAAAGAGTCGCTGTCACCTCTAATTTCTTCAAAAGTGTCGGAGGGGATGTGCATTGTTCTGCATGCATCGTTAATCATTGTTTTGCCTTCAAAAATATAGGTATAGTCATCAATTTTTTTATCTGCCGATTCATCATCATCAAATTCATCTCTAATCTCTCCAATAATTTCTTCCATGATATCTTCTAGGGTAACAATACCGGATGTTCCTCCAAATTCATCCACCACAATAGCAAAGTGAATGCGTCTATTTCTAAATTCTTGCAATAAATCTTCTATCAGTTTTTGTTCATGTACAAAGTATGGCGGACGAATGAGTTGATGCCATTCGTATTCGGTACTATGGCTATGCTGAATATGTGGTAAAACATCCTTTGTATGTAAAAGCCCTACCACTTCATCTAAATTTTTTCTAAACACCGGTAAACGAGAGTAATGCAATTCTTCAATTTTTCGAATAAGATCACTAAAATTGGTTTGTTCATCGATACCGCAAACATCTAGTCGGGTACGCATTACTTGCTTTACGGTTGTATCGCTGAATTTGCGAATGCCCTTTAAAATTTGTTTTTCTTCCATCGAGGCTTCATGATCGGGGAGCAAGTCAATAGCGTAGTCTAGTTGGCTATTATCTAATTGGTTTTGACTTTTGGGTGCAAAACGATGTTCAATATTGTCGCTTAATCGAACCAATCGTTTACTTAATCGATATAATACACTATTGAGTATTTCAATAATTAACGAGGAGGTGCTGGCAAACCATACTTTATGATTGGTTGCCCAAACTTTTGGCAATACCTCACCAAATAGTACTAACGTAAAGGTTACGATTATTGCTTTGATGGCGAAGTTAAGCCACCAAGAAGTTAAGCCGGGTATAAGCGACAACCAATTATCTAATAAAATATTAGAGATTAAAATGATACCGATATTTACCAGGCTGTTGGCAATCATCATAGATGCCAAAAGGGTTTTGGGTTGTTCCAAAAGTAAAATGATGCGCCGAAAGGATGGTTGCTGCTTGGTCTTAAGCATGTTAATATCCTTGTAGGTAAGCGAAAAGAAGGCAACTTCTGATCCTGCCACTAAGAAAGAGATCGTAAAAAGTATAACTGCCAGAAATATTAAAACGGCTGTACCGGCAGGAGGTATAGATAAAATAGTGAATGGCAAATGCCAGATACTGTTAATGACCGAATGGGTGTCCAAGCGAATAGGTTTGGTGAAAAATTTTATTCTGTTTCAGTAGTTAAAACTACCGATATTAAAATGGCAGTCGTTCTGCGCCTTCATCTCCGAGTGAGCCGCCGGGGCCACCCAAATCGTCGGGGCCATCAAAACCGCCTTCATTTCTTTTATCAAGCATAATGAGATTGTCGCCAATAATTTCAGTTGCAAATTTTTTATTGCCTTCTTTATCCTCCCAACTGCGTGTTTTTAAACGCCCTTCAATGTAAACCAAACTACCTTTATGCAAGTATTTTTGAGCTAATTCGGCAAGGCCGCGCCATAAAACTACCGTATGCCATTCTGTTTGTGCAATTAATTTGCCATTTCGATCCTTATAGCTTTCGGTTGTTGCTAACGAAAATTTGGCTACTGCAATATTCCCTTCTAAAAATTGCATATCGGGATCTTTTCCCAAATTGCCGATAAGCATTACCCTGTTTACACCTCTCATAATAATGAAATTGTAGCGGTTAAATTGATGAGGCGATTGCCTTACAACAAATTTAAAGATACATTATTTTCCTGCAAATAGGTATGGATAAATTTCGGGAAACTAAGCGTTGAAAGCCTTGAAATTGGGGTTGCATACCATTGTTTTTCTCTTAACGGGTTATTTAAATGAATAGTGATAAATCGGCCAGAAATACGTTGATGGGTCAGCGTTTGTTTAATGATTCCGGAAATGGATACAATTTTGAAAGATTTTGTACCGATTAATGTGGCAATTTGTGGTTGCAATTCAGCCGTTATAGTATCAATTGCTGTATTCGTTTCCCATTCAATAAATGCGTTCAAATTGTGCCAAATATCCCCTGCCGGTCGCGTGCAGGTATAAACTTTTTGTTGATATATGGCCACGATGAAATTGATATTTCGATTCTTAATTTGAAGTTTTTTCTCTTTCACCGGTAATTTATCAATGGTGCCTGCTTTTAAGGCCACGCATTTACCGGCTAGGGGGCAAGTTTCGCAAACCGGCAATGCAGGTTTACAAACTGTAGCGCCAAAATCCATGATGGCTTGGTTATAATTGCCGGGACGTTTAGGGTCAATTAATCGGTTTGCTAATTCTAAAAATTGTTTTTTGCCTGTGTTGTTATCAGTTGGAGTAGTAATCCCATAATATCGAGCAATAACGCGATACACGTTTCCGTCCACTACGGCATGGGATAAGCCAAATGCAAAAGAGGCGATGGCCGCAGCCGTATAGGGGCCAATTCCTTTTAAGGCAATAATTTTTTCATATTCGTTTGGAAATTGTCCTTTATATTGACTACAAATAATGCGAGCCGTTGCTAACAAATTGCGGCATCGGCTATAATAACCGAGGCCTTCCCATAGTTTAAAAACCGCTTCATCTTTGGCAGCCGCTAAATCCTGAACCGTTGGGAAAGCCGCAATAAAATTGAGGTAATATTGCCAGCCTTGTTCTACCCGGGTTTGTTGTAAAATGATTTCACTTAACCATATTTTGTATGGGTTTGTTTCGTTTTTCCAAGGCATTTGCCGATGGTTATGGTTATCATTCCAATGCAATAAGGTTTTTCTAAAATATTGCTCTTCCGGCTTGATTTTCTTCTCCATTTTCACTGCGTTCGGTTACTAATTAATGTAGTAGAAACTATGATTTTGTTTAGATACATAATTTATTGGCTATTTGTGCGTTATAGATGTCAAAGCCAAATATTTGATTCATTCAATCTTAAACAAGATAATTGGTATTGAAAATTTAATTTATTACCTTACTTATTGAATATCAACCATAAATTGCACAAATATGAGAAAAGCTGACCTAATTAGTGAAATCTCTGACAAAACCGGAATTCCTAAAGTAGACGTAATGGTTACCTTAGAAACCATGTTCAAAGAAATTAAAAAATCTTTGATTGATGGGGAGAATATTTATATCCGAGGTTTTGGAAGTTTCATCACTAAAAAAAGAGCCGCGAAAATCGGTCGTAATATCAAGAAAAATATTGCGGTAGAAATTCCGGAGCATTTCATTCCTGCTTTCAAGCCTGCAAAGGAATTTGTACAGGAAGTGAAAAATAAAAAGCTCGACGAATCCGCCGCTCCATCGCTGTAATACCTTCACCACAAGTAAAGATATTTAACTACCATCATCTGTTGAAGAACAACGGATGATGGTTTTTTGTTTTGTGGCATTGCTGTTTTGCTGCATAGTAATTCGGGCAAACCAACCTTGATTGGTAGATTTAAACAGGGAATCTTCCTTTTTTAATCTTTCACCGCTATTTAATTGTAAATTTGCACCCTTAAACAGGAAATTGTGAAAAAACAACAACTGATATTAACGATAGGAGGCTTAGTAGTTTTATTCGGACTGCTTTTTTTTGGAAAAATCGACCAAAAAAAGCCTGCCGTTCGACCCGAAAATAACCCCATGGCAGCCGGCTTTAACATTGAGGATCAATTAAAAAGGTCGAAAATTAGCTTAAATCCGGCTCAGGCATCCTTTGTTACAAAGATTGAAAAGGAAGCGGAGTTTGAAACGGATAATTTGGCCAAGGGAAAGTTGTATCAACAGCTGGCAAGTTATTGGCACGACAGCGCCCAAAACCATGAATTATTTGTTTTTTACACGAATAAGGCTGCATTGTTGGTAAATTCTGAAAAAAATCTCACCTTTGCCGCCCGATTGATATTGGCAGAGGCAAGAGATGAGTCGCAAGGGCCAATCAGAATTTGGAAATCGGATCTAGCAATAGAGTTATTTGAAAAGGCGATCGCGATGAATGCGGACAATGATTCCTTAAAGGTAGAACTAGCTAGTTGCTACGTTTTTGGAAAGGGGATGGCTGGGATGACTGATGAAACAATGCGAGGTGTACAACAGCTATTACAAGTTGTTCGCAAAGATTCGTCTAACATGTATGCACAAATGGTTTTAGGTATCGGCGGGGTTTTAAGTACACAGTACGATAAAGCCATTAGTAGGTTGGAGCTGGTAATGAAAAACGAGCCTAAAAATTTGGAAGCGGTTTCTTGGTTGGCAGATGCTTATGCCGCTAAGAAAGACAAAGTAAATGCGATCAAATGGTACAACTATAGTAAAGCGCTAGTTAACAATCCAAACTTTAGCTTGGAAGTTGACAAAAGAATTAAATCGCTGAATAAAGATTAACCCATTGAAAGAATTATAATATCATTTTTAACAAGTAAAATTACTGAACATGCCTTGCGGTAAAAAAAGAAAACGTCATAAAATTGCAACACACAAACGTAAAAAACGTTTAAGAAAAAACCGTCATAAAAAGAAATAAGGCAGAAGTGATTTTTGTCTGAGGACGCTGATATTTATTATCTGCTTATTCCTGATATAACGTAATCTATGGTTTTTAATTAAGCCATAGATTATTGTGTTATATACACGGTTCATGATATTCGTACGTTCTCTTAAAAAGTGTATTGCTTGACAAAGGAATTAATAATTAACGCTGCACCTCACGGGGTTGAAATCGCCCTGATGGAGGACAAAAAGCTGGTAGAGCTGCATAATGAAAAAGCGGATGCTAACTTTGCGGTAGGAGATTTATATCTGGGAAAGGTTAAAAAACTAATCCCGGGCTTAAATGCTGCTTTCATTGATGTAGGCTTCGAAAAAGACGCTTTTCTGCACTACACCGATCTAAGCCCTTATGTGCGTTCCATTTTAAAGTTCACTAATATTTGTATCAACGATAAATCGGAAGAAGGATTTGATTTCGGCCGATTTTCTGTTGAACCCGAAATTGTGAAAACCGGCAAAATTGCCGAAGTTTTAAGTGGAAAGCCGAATGTGCTTGTTCAAATCTTGAAAGAACCTATTGCCGCAAAAGGACCTCGCCTTAGTTGTGAATTGTCGCTACCCGGCCGCTTCGTGGTAATAACACCCTTCAATGATGTTGTTGCCGTATCACGAAAAATTCACTCCGGTGACGAAAGAAAACGATTACAAAAAATTATTGAAGCCGTTAAGCCTAAAAATTTTGGAGTAATTGTTAGAACCGCAGCCGAAGGAAAACAAACTGCCGAATTGCATGAAGATTTGTTAAGTCTCGTTCAAACTTGGAATACCATTCAAGAAAATCTTCGCGGCGCAACACCTCCTTCCAAAATACTCAGCGAACAAGGTAAAACAACCAGTATGTTACGCGATTTGTTGAATGAAGATTTCAATAGAATCGTTGTAAACGACAAAAATATCTTTGCTGATACCAAAGCCTATATTCAACGAATAGCGCCCGAAAAAGCCGATATCGTTGCGTATTATAATAACGGATCTCCCATTTTCGACAGTTTCGGTATTACCAAACAAGTGAAAGCCGCTTTTGGTAAAACCGTAAACCTTCCTAGCGGTGCCTACTTGATTATCGAACACACTGAAGCATTACATGTAATTGATGTAAACAGCGGATATAAAAGTGTAAGTAATAATCAAGAGCAAAATGCATTAGAAACCAACTTGGAAGCTGCCGAAGAAATTGCCCGTCAATTAAGGTTGCGCGATTTAGGCGGAATTATTGTGGTTGATTTCATTGATATGAAATTGGCCGATAATAAAAAGCGTTTGGCCGATGCAATGGAAGGCTTCATGGAAACCGACCGTGCCAAGCATGCCGTTCTTCCAATTAGTAAATTTGGGTTGATGCAAATTACGCGTCAACGAATGAAACCCGAAGTAAATATCAATACTTCAGAAGTTTGTCCTAGTTGCAACGGTACCGGAAAAATTTCATCCAGTATTATATTAGAAGATGAAATTGAAAAGAACCTGAGCTACTTAATTATGCAAAAGCATAGTGGTTTAACCATCGGTGTTAATCCAATTATCTATACTTATCTTACTAGCGGATTTATCTCTAAACGCCGCAAATGGAGTTGGAAATACAAACAAAAAATTAAGGTGGTATTAAATAATACCTATCATCTAACCGAGTTTCATTTCTTTGATAAAAATGAAGAAGAAATTAAGTTATAATAAAAAAGGATGGCATAACGCCATCCTTTTTTATTCATCATTATTGCTGCCTCTTCCTAAAAAAATCATCACATATTGTAACAACATAGCCACTGAAGAGAGGGCCGAAACTACATAGGTAAGCGCTGCCCATTTCAATGCATCCTTTGCTTTTTCATGTGCCGTACCGGTGGCTAAATTGGTTTGATTTAACCATTTTAATGCGCGAGCAGATGCGTCAAATTCAACGGGTAAAGTAACGAGTGCAAAAAGGGTGGTGACCGCAAATAACACAATACCAATCAATAAAATAAGTTGATTTCCTGTACCAAATCCTAGGCCCAAACCTGCTAATATTACCCATTGCGATAGGTTGGAACTGATATTTACTAACGGAACTAATTTGCTCCGTAATTGTAACATCGAATAGGCATTGGCATGTTGAATGGCATGACCACATTCGTGTGCAGCAACCGCGGCAGCGGCAATACTTTGACCTTCATAAACTTCACGACTTAAGTTTACGGTACGTTTGGTTGGGTCATAGTGGTCGGTTAATGTGCCTTCCACACAGGTAACTTGCACTTGATAAATGCCGTTATCTGCTAACATTTTTTGTGCAACCTCTCGGCCACTTAAGCCCGAAAGCAACGGAACTTTGCTATAAGTTTCAAATTTGCCTTTTAACTTGGATTGTACAATCATCCCAATAATCATAAACAACACGGAGATGATTAAAATACCTGGTGTCATATTTTGTTTTTGATACAAGCCTCAAAACAGCTACCAAAGTTTAAAAGCGTGCCAAAACGTCAATCCTAATTTTTTGTTAAGGGGGTAAAAGAACTATTGGGATATTGGTTCGTTGTTGGTGGAAGAAAGTACTTTTTCAAAACAAACGCTATTCGCTACATCCTTGTAATGTCCATAATTTGGGATTATTTGGAACTGTGCTTTTAAATACAATGCAATTGCTTCGGGTTGATTTTTCCCGGTTTCTAAAATACAAGAAGAATAGCCCAATTGAGCGGCACTTTTTTCTAAAGCAGCTAGCATCATGCTAGCAATTCCTTTTCTGCGAAAAGCAGGTGCAACAAACATGCGCTTAATTTCAACTTGTTGTTCATTTATTGGACGCAGGGCGCCGCATCCAACCGGTATGGTATCATGATAAAGGATTACTACATGATTTAATATAGCCGTGGCATTTAGGTGGGCATAAAAAGCATGCTCTTCTCCGTCACGTATTTTTAAATCGGCATCTAATTCTTTTACGAGTAGTTTAAAATCAGGATGATCTGAATTGCTTTCTTTGATTTGATACATGCCTTAAAGTTCAGCCTTTTTGTTGAATTTGCTCAGCTTTACTGCGTGTTGATGGCAAAAAAAAATGCCCGACAAAATGATCGAAATTTTATCGGGCGAACTGTAAATTTTGCAGTATGGCTGCTACTGCATCCTACAGTTTTAATGATAGACTTGAATTTTTTTCATGCCAATTGCACCGTTTTTATTAGTGGTTTTAAGCAAGTATTGCCCGGCACCCAATTGCGATGTGTTGATATTTATTGAACCTATAACGGTACTATATTGTTGATGATATACCGCTTGACCAACGGGATTTAGCAAGGTGATGGTTATGGGGGCCAGTTGCCAACTACTACCTAGCGCAATATTTATTTGCTGATTTGCCGGATTGGGAAATACTTCTATATTGAATTGTGCCACTGCAAATTTGATTTGTTTTATGGCGCTATATATAATTGTACCGTCATCATGAAGTATGGCTAATCGGTAAAAATTTGTACCGTCTACCGGGTAATAATCGGTAAAACTATATGCGGTATTGTTGGCTGCATTTCCACGAGCTACAACTGATCCAATCGTTTCAAATCGTAGGCCATCAATAGAGCGCTCAATTCGAATGCTACGCACGGCTTGTTCTTGTGCTGTTGTCCATTGAAGTAGCGTACTATGGTTAGCTGCGGCCGCGGTAAAACTTATTAACCTTAGCGGAAGCAAAGTATTTAAGCCTTTTATGCCTACATCAAAACCTGTTAGCTGATCGCCGGGCAATACCGTAATGGACGCAATTATACCGGTTGGATCGGCTTCACTATCATTGCCTGCATTACCTCCCGTAACGTGCTGCAGCGTAAAACTGCCGCCCAATGGTAAATTGGAGAATATAAGATATAAGCCTGAACCAGGCGGTACATTCGTTATCAAGTATCTGCCATCAGCATCAGTACTGTCTGAACCTACCCATTCATTGGCCGCATTATAAAGATTTACCACCACGCCGGGGATGCCAAACTCATTCAAGTCTTGTAATCCATTTGTATTGGTGTCGTTCCAAACATAACCTGCAATACTGGTTAAATTTTTAAAGCCAATATCAATATCGTGATTGGTATGTTGGGTGTTAAAGGTGGCAATAATGAGTGATCCTGAATACACACCGTCATTGTCAAGATGCTCGGCTACGCCGGATACATTGCCCTGCGTAAAACTAAAACCAACCAAGGCTATCTGTGCGGTATCAATTTCTATTCGATAATCGTATCCGGGAAGGATGCCGTTTACTGCTGTCCAAGTTGATGGTTTTCGTGTATCTGTTAACGTGAAATTAGATTGGTCGAAATGATAATTGCCATTTGCATCAGTGGTAGTGCTGGCAGTTTGGTCATCTGCGGTGTTGTATTGTCCGTCAAGTCCCGGACTTCTTAGTATAACGGCCACATTCGGAATGCCATTTTCACCGGCATCTTGTATGCCATTGCCATTGGCGTCGTTCCAAACTAGGTTGCCAATTTGCACAGGTTGAACCCCAGTTACAAATTCTATATCACCTATACCGTTGGTTTTACTTACTTGCAATGTTCCAACAATAGCTGTTCTGGCCATTTGGGTTTTGCGGCCCGTAATTACATTATTCCAATGTAATCCTTGCGTATACCAATAATTTCCATTAGGTTCCATACTATCATCAATGGGGTCGTAAGTGGAGGTAACCACGGTTTGCGATCCCATAAGTTTAGCCAAAGTGCCTTCAGCACTTTCATTTTCATTATCACCCGAAACATCGCCATAGTATTCGCGGCCGGTATTGTTATAGCTGTTGCCATAGCCTGCAGGATTATAAGGCGCCACTCGTGGATTTCCTTGAGCAATTACTTGATAACAACTACTAGCACTGCCTTCTAAAACCCATTGACTGCCTACTTTGCAAGCGTGCAGTATATCGCCTTGTTCGATACTTAAACCCGCATTGGTAGCACCGGGCCATGCATCATAATCCATTGCATTCTGGTCTCCCCATCTATCGCGAATGCCAATCGTCATGCTGCCATCTTCATTAAATTCAAAATCTGAAATAATGGGCTGTGCGCAAAATTTAGGGTTGGTGGTAGAAGTTCCTCCCGCTTGGGTCCAATTGGTTACCCAAGGCCTAAAAACGCGGGTTGGGTCGCCTCTGAACAGATTAAATTGGATGGTGATTTCAGTAGTAAAACCTGCAGTTAAATTGCCGGGATCAAATGATAAAACATACCCAATTAAGTCGGCTGCGGCTTGTGTATTCATCGCGTCACTCACCACCCCTAAATAACCCCGTCCTTTATAAAATTTGATACCAAAGGGTCGAAGATTATTACCAATACCCGTTGCGGTTGGGTAACCCGGAATAGAGGCTAAATCATAGGCATGCGTGATGGAAGCTAATGTAGCAGCGGTTGGGTTGTTATAACTACCTGCAGCAAGATGTCCGTCAATTACCACTAATCTTTTTTGAAAGAGATTAATGAGGTAAATAGAATCAGTTTCTTGGTTGGTTTCTAAGCCGCCTATCGACATGGTTGCCACTTTGGCAAATGCATCCAAATCTCTTGATTTACTGGTGGCAATTTGCGAACCCGAAATATAATTATCGTCGGCAGGATCATTGGTAACCCTTGTAACCGAGCCAAAATCAAGCGCAACGGCATTGTTATTGGGTGTAACACCTTGTAAATTAAATCCTCCTCCGTAAGCCCAAGTTGCTCCCGATTTAGTGCAGTAGTAAACCCCACCGGGGCCCTGTGTGCCAAATCCAAATGTTCTTTTTAAAATGGCTGATACAAAAAATCGTTCTTGCTTTTTTTGATACGCTAATCCAAAAATAGCGCCGGTGTTAAAGTAACGTGCCGGACGTCGAGAAGTATCAATAGTCATTACATAGGCACTGGTTGCCGGGCTTGGGCCATTGGTGCTATTTTTTAAATGTAACACCGATGCTTTTCCCGCATTATAACCATTGTAGGTGCCGCGTGGTTCTTGCACAAGCAAGAGAGCAGGATCGGGGTCTGCAATATTATTCCAATAATCATCAGGCGAGCTAACCGCTGCCGAAATGCTTGTGGCCGGTGCTTTTACAAATTGAACATTGGATTGGTTTCCGGTTCCTAAAACAGCAATATGTTCGCCACGGGCAAAGCCCAAAAATTCAATTCTAGCCCTTGTTCCGGCGGGTATTTGCACCGAAGAAAAACTAAAATTACCGGTTGCGTTGGTGGTGGTGCTAAACGATTGTTGATTAATCAAGGTTGCTTTAACCGTTATACCTGCTGCAAACGGTTCATTAAAAGCTGTGCCATTATCTTTCACCCCATTTCCGTTAAAATCTTTAAATACCGTGCCGCTAACCTGCGACAAAGCAATATGTGGCAATAGTAGAATTACAAAAAGAACGGAAAAAAGAAATTGCTTTTTCATTAGAATGCAAGGATAAAGGAACAATGATGGCTATGCATGGGCAAAATTCGCCAATAGGTATAAGTTGCCCATGTCACTGTTTCAGAAACGTTCAAATAGTAGGTTCTTAGTGTGCAGCTATTTCTTATTTAGTTGTCGTATTTTTTCGAACGTGTCAATAAATACAATTGAAAAACAATGCATTAATGTTTGGAGTAGATGTTATAAAAAAAGAGGGTGCATCCAATTAGATGCACCCTCTTCTAAACGAGTATAATAACTTAAAGCATTGCCTTAACTGCTTCTACCAATTCGCCTTTGGTAAGAGGAATACCTTTGATTTTATTAAAACCTTTGGCATCTACCAAATATTGATCGCGAATGATTTTAATTAATTGGCCGTTGTTAATTTCCGGAATTAATACATGATCGTAATTGGACAATATGGTTCCTAAATTTTTAGGAAATGGTCTTACATAGCGCAATTGAGCGTGAGCCACCGCAATACCTTCTTCTTGTAATTCTCTCACTGCACTTTTAATGGCACCATAGGTACTTCCCCAGCCAAGCACCAATACTTTTCCTTTTTCAGGACCGCTATCCAAACTTTGCGCTGGAATGTGATCGGCAATGCGATCTACTTTTTCCTGACGTGTTTTAACCATCAATTGATGATTGTCGTTATCGTAGCTGATATTACCGGTAATATTTTGTTTTTCCAAACCTCCTACACGATGTTCTAAACCTGCGGTTCCGGGTATGGCCCAAGGACGAGCTAAGTTTTCATCCCTTTTGTAAGGTTGAAATTTTGGGGTTCCATTAACGTCTTCCAATAAATCAGCAGTAGCGTATTTTACCGGAATTTCGGGTAAACTACTTTCGGTTGGGAATTTCCAAGGTTCGGCACCATTTGCGATATAACCATCTGTTAAGCAAATTACCGGTGTCATATGTTTAATGCTGATACGCACTGCTTCAAATACGGCATCAAAGCAATCGCTAGGCGTGGAAGCTGAAATAATTGGCATCGGACATTCACCGTTTCTGCCATAATAGGCTTGTAATAAGTCACTTTGTTCAGTTTTAGTTGGTAAACCTGTACTTGGGCCACCTCTTTGAACATTTACAATTACCAATGGAATTTCGAGCATCACCGCCAGCCCCATGGCTTCTGTTTTAAGTGCCATACCCGGTCCGCTCGTTGTGGTAACGCCTAATAAGCCGCCATAACTAGCACCGATGGCAGAAGTAATAGCCGCAATTTCATCTTCGGCCTGGTAGGTTTTTACGCCAAAATTTTTGTGCTTACTTAGTTCATGTAAAATATCAGTTGCCGGTGTAATAGGGTAACTTCCTAAAAACAGGGGCAACCCAGATTTTTGTGATGCAGCAATTAATCCATAACTCAATGCTTGATTACCCATGATGGAGCGGTATTCGCCCGGTTGCATTTTTCCTTTGCTTACGCTAAAGCGGGTTCGGAAAGTTTCGGTTGTTTCTCCAAAATTGTAACCAGCTTTAAGTGCACAAATATTGCTTTCTAATATTTCTTCTTTCTTGCCAAATTTTTCAGTTAAGAATGAAATGGTATTCGTCATTTCACGATTGTACATCCAGTATAAAAAACCAAGCACGAACATATTTTTCGCACGGTCTTTTTCCTTGGTTCCCATGGTGATGTCTTTTAATGCCTCACGGGTCATTTTTGTTACATCCATTTTGATTACTTCAAAACCTTCCAAACTATTGTTTTCCAATGGATTTACACCATCGGGATAATTGGCTAAACGTAAGTTTTTAGAATCGAAACCGTCGGTATTTGCAATGATAATACCTCCTTTTTTGATGGCACCTAAATTAACTTTTAGTGCGGCAGCATTCATGGCAACCAAAACATCACAAGCGTCACCCGGTGTAAAAACAGCATCGCTACTAAAACGTAGCTGAAATCCACTCACGCCCGGTAAGGTACCTTGAGGAGCTCTGATTTCGGCCGGAAAGTCGGGGAAGGTAGCGAGGTCTAACCCTAATAATGCTGTGTTGTTGGTAAATTGACTACCTGTAAGCTGCATGCCATCGCCGCTATCTCCGGCAAACTTGATGACAACATCTTGCAGAATCTGTTCGGTTGTACTCATGGTATGTTGTTTTATATTTCGCAATTTACATTTATTATCTAAACGAAATTGCTTGTTAAAATCTTCCTGCAGATATTCTGATTTTTGAATTGAATTAAAAATAAATTAAATGTGTCGTTATTTTATACAGTAGAAGTCGTAATTTTATTCACTTGTCATTTTTCGAAAATTAAAAAGTACGGAGTTGGCAACGTTTGCGTAAGTTTTTAAAATTTATTGTAGCCTTAAATGCTATAAAAAACAATATCATGTAGAAATGCTGAAAGAAATTATTATAGCGATTCAGGCTTATTTTCAGGCACATCGTTTCATCATCAAGCACAAATTGTGGAAATGGATTTTAATTCCAGGTATTATTTACACCATCATGTTTTGTGCGGGAATGTATTTGTTTTACAAAACAAGTGACTATGCATTTCGCGAAATGATTCAAGTTACCGGTTTGGGAAAATGGATGGCATCTATTGAGGGAAGTTGGTTAAAATTGTTTTTTATTTTTGGACAACTTGTGTTGCAATTAATCTTACTGCTCTTTTATTTCTCCTTATTTAAATATTTGTTTTTAATTGTGGGGTCGCCTTTATTTGCTTACCTCAGCGAAAAAACGGCTGCAATAATGGAAGGGAAGGATTATCCCTTTAGTTTTCAGCAATTTTTAAAAGACGTTGTTCGGGGAATTAAGTTGGCGGGCCGCAATACGTTGTGGCAAACGGTGTATACGATTTCAATTTTGATATTATCCTTTATTCCGGTTATTGGTTGGTTTACGCCTATGTTTGCGTTATTGATTGAATGTTACTATTTAGGGTTTTCGATGATTGATTATAGCTGCGAACGAAATAATTTATCTACCAGCAACAGTATCCTCTTTATTAGTAAACATAAAGGCTTGGCCATTGGAAATGGATTAGTTTTTTATATGATGCATTCGGTTTTAATTGTAGGTTGGATTCTTGCACCCAGTTATGCGGTAGTGGCTGCAACATTGAGTTTATACAAGGCTAAAAATTTACATAGATGAGTGCAGTAGTTTATTTGATACCTACCGTTTTAGAAGAAGAAGCTATTGAAACCATTCCGGCTTATTTGTTGGATGCCGTAAAAACATGTCAGGTGATATTTGCCGAGCAGGAGCGCACTACCCGTAGGTTTTTAAAAAAGATGGATAAATCGATTGTAATCGATGATTTTGAATGGTTTGCCATCCACAAAGCTGAAGATGCGGTGCAAAATCAGTTTCGACAAAAAATAAAAGAGGGTAAAAAAATTGCCATCATTAGTGAAGCCGGTTGTCCGGGGGTGGCCGATCCCGGTCAGTTATTAGTTGCAGTGGCACAACAAATGGGTGTACCGGTTAAACCTTTGGTTGGGCCCAGTTCTATTTTATTGGCCTTGATGGCTAGCGGAATGAACGGTCAAATTTTTAGCTTTTGGGGTTATTTGCCGATAGACAATATGGAACGGCAAAAACAAATTCGAGAACTGGAGGCGCAATCAGCCAAGCAAGGGGGAACGCATATTTTTATTGAAACGCCATATCGAAATGATCAACTCTTAGAACAATTGATAAAAATTTGCAAACCCGCCACTCGTATTTGTGTAGGGTATAATTTAACGGCTAAAAATGAATGGGTGCAAACAAAAACAGCTGCGCAGTGGAAACAAAATATTCCTGCCCTGCATAAAGTGCCTTGTATTTTTTTAATTCAAGCTTAAAATTGGGTTAGTTTTCAACTCTTTCTAAACCTGTGGCGATGTATTGTTCTTCTCCACGCCATGGTAAACTTCTGCGAAATTGTACATATTTCAACGAAACCCTTTTGCCTTGAATTTTCATTAAGGTATCAGCTAATGCTTTATTATCAACAGAGAAATAAAATTTTTCAGGAACCATTACATTGGGTGCCTGATTGAAATTTCCTATCAGCATTTCGCCTTCATAGGTTTTAAAGATGTTGCCTTTACGTGATAATTTGGTTAGCATACCGGTTCTTTCTCCATCGCTATATACATTAAAGCAAAACCAATAAATAATAAAACTAAAAACGATAATGGCGATAATTGAAAATTTAATTAAAAAACGCCTTAATGCATGCTCGTTTTTAGGCTGTAATACCGTTGAAGCTGGCTTGAGTTCGCTCATCTGTTAATCCTATTTTAATGCAAGTTAAATTATAAACCGTTTCGGTCAACCAGATATATTAAAGCCGCCATATTAATGGCTCCCAATTCTAACTCACGTTTGCTAACTGCCTCAAATACATCTGTTTCGGCATGGTGCAGATCAAAATAGCGTTGGCTATCCGGACTTAACCCTGCCAATACAGTACCTAATTCTTTCAATGGTCCGATATCGGCTCCGCCGCCGCCCGCCGTAATTTGATACACGCCATATGGCTTTAATAGGTTGGTATAGCTTTGTAATTGGGCTAATTGTTTTTCATTACACGTTACGCCAAATCCTCTGGGTGTAAAGCCGCCTGCATCGCTTTCCAAGGCAAAAATATGTTTTTCATTGGCTTTTTTGGCAGCTTCAAAATAGGCTTTTGCGCCTCTTCCTCCATTTTCTTCATTCATAAACATCACCGCCCGAATGGTTCGTTGTGGTTGTATTCCGGTAGATTTAAAGGCACGAATGATTTCAATACTTTGCATACAGCCCGTACCATCATCATGCGCACCTTCAGCTAAATCCCAACTATCTAAATGTCCTCCAACCGTAATAATTTCTTCAGGAAATTTGCTGCCTCTTATTTCTCCTACAACATTAAAAGATGGCGCATCTGCCTCTAATTTACAATTGGTTTGAAGGTAAATGCGATGTTCCATTTTCAGCATCAAAGTTTTGCTGAGTAATTCGGCATCATTCGTACTGATGGCTACCGCCGGAATCTTTGGAAAAGAATCGTTGTAACTGGTTACGCCGGTATGCGGATGGTCATCTAAATTGCTGGCCAACGAACGTACTATAACGCCGATAGCTCCTAACTTTGCCGCACGGGAAGGCCCGGAGCGGCGGGCAATTCCGCTTTCGCCGTAGGCGTTAAAGGTTTGAATGTATTTGGGATTCATAGCAAAATTGAAGAATACAATATTGCCTTTCACCGATTGGGTACCTAATGCATCTAATTCAGCAAATGATCTAACTTCTATTACCCTGCCGGTGATACCTTTGGGGCCTGTGCCCACCGAATTACCCAGTGCACATATTTTTAAATTTCTTTTTTTACCGTTTGCTCCGGTAATAAATGCTATTTCCTTTTGCGTTCCTCTTACCCAATGCGGTACCATGCAGGGCTGTAAATAAACTGTATCTGCGCCCGCTTCTTTTAACATTTTTGCAGTAGCAATAACGGCCTTTTGTGCTCCTTTCGAACCACTCAAACGTGCACCTACTTTTTTACACAAATAACGGAGATTTTCGTAGGCGTTATTATGGGTTAATATATCATCCGCAAGCTTGCGAATGACGATGCTGTCGGTATTTTGCGCAGCGGCAGCGATACCGGTTAAGCAAAAAAGTGCGATCGTGGTGATGAATTTCATGTTCGGGATGATTATTTGCAAACATAATAAGATTTAGAACGGTATCCTTTTTTCCGTTAGCCGGAAATTACTCCTGCTTGTCTGATGCGCTTTGGCAATGATTATTTACCTTGCACTCCATTCAAATTAACGATTGAACCAACCAAGCTAACGGATTCAATTTTTATCCGCAAGCTATTAACCGATGTACTATGTCAAAAGAACTTAGAAAACAACAGGCCTTAGAATATCATGCCAAGGGAAGGCCCGGTAAAATTGAAGTGATTCCAACCAAGGAGGCAAAAACACAACGCGACTTATCATTGGCTTACTCGCCCGGCGTAGCCGAACCTTGTTTAGAAATTGCTGCTAACCCCGAAGATGTATATAAATATACTGCTAAAGGTAATTTGGTGGGTGTAATTAGTAACGGTACTGCGGTGTTAGGATTAGGAAATATTGGTGCGGAAGCCGGTAAGCCCGTGATGGAGGGGAAGGGTGTATTGTTTAAAATATTTGCGGATATCGATGTGTTTGATATTGAAATTAACGAAACCGATCCGGAGAAATTTGTTCAGATTGTGAAATCGTTAGAGCCCACTTTTGGCGGGATCAATTTAGAAGATATTAAAGCGCCGGAATGTTTTTATATCGAGCAAGAATTGAAAAAGCAATTGAAAATTCCGGTGATGCACGATGATCAACACGGAACGGCAATCATTTCTGCTGCTGCTTTAATTAATGCTTTAGAAATTCAGCATAAGAAGATAGATAAAGTAAGATTTGTAGTAAATGGCGCCGGTGCTGCAGCTGTGGCTTGTATGAAATTATACGAATCCTTGGGCGCAAAACATAGCAACTTTATGGTGTTTGACCGTAAAGGTATTTTGTACAAGGGGCGTCCGGATGTAGAAGATATTAAAAAAGATTTTTGTTGCGATGAAAAATACAAAGAGTATGATCTTACAAAGGCCTTGAAAGATGCAGATGTATTTATTGGATTAAGCGCCGGAAATATTTTAGATGCCGATATGATTAAGAGCATGGCTAAAAATCCTATCGTATTTGCAATGGCTAATCCGGATCCGGAAATTGCATATGAAATTGCAGTGGGTGCACGTAAAGATATCATTATGGCAACCGGTCGTTCCGATTATCCGAATCAGGTAAATAACGTATTAGGTTTTCCTTATATTTTTAGAGGCGCATTGGATGTACGTTCCACAACGATTAATGAAGCGATGAAATTGGCTGCTGTTAAGGCATTGGCTGCATTAACCAAAGAACCGGTTCCGGATATTGTGAACATGGCATACAATGAAAAAAACATTGCTTTCGGTTCAAATTATATTATTCCAAAACCATTGGATCCAAGAT
>JBJOQA010000122.1:0-9852 GCA_046050225.1 Bacteroidota bacterium
ATATTAAAAAAAGGGAAGGGGCGTCTGCTTGTTTTCATGTATTGGGCAACCGCATCAAAAACGGCTGCCAGAGCGGGTTTGTGAACAGCCATTTTTTCTTGCTGCGGAAAACGGGGATGAAATTTTAAGCCCACGTCAAAGCGTTGTGTTTCGCTATAATTCAGGTTGTATATATTGTAGTTCTTTTCGTCTGCTGGTAAAATAGAATCACCGGAGGAAAGGGTAGTAAGTTCATGATTGAAGAATGGTTCGTGCGATAAGATTGGCACTAGATCTTTGGTGAATACGATATCCATCTCCAATGTAGTAACACCTAGGTCGAGCGCTTTCAACATCGCTGGTACGCTATTTTCAGGCATTAGGCCACGGCAACCGCGATGCCCTTGTTTATCGAAATTGGTCATAAAATAATCTGCTTTTGTCACCGTTGTATCTTCAATTACCGGCCGGCTGCTTTTGCAACTATTTAGTAATATTAGCCATACAAAGAGTTGGCCAATGAGTTTATTTTTCATTACGCATAATTAAAGGTTGAAAAACGCAAGCTTGCATGGATTACCTGCAATTTAGGCACAAACTGCTAACAATTTCTATTCTCGAAACCATTCATCCTTCTCAACGCATTACCATGCAATTAATAGTAGTAAATTGCAAGGCGGTAACGCAGGGTTTATTAAATCTATTGATATGAATATTGCGATTGTTTGTTATCCCACTTTTGGCGGTAGTGGTGTGCTTGCTACTGAATTAGGAAAGGCATTGGCCGATAAGGGCCACCAAATTCACTTTATAACCT
Organism: Bacteroidota bacterium; assembly: GCA_046050225.1. Taxonomy (GTDB): domain Bacteria; phylum Bacteroidota; class Bacteroidia; order Chitinophagales; family Chitinophagaceae; genus Ferruginibacter. The sequence goes on from JBJOQA010000122.1 coordinate 797, forward strand.
ACCAGCAGCCGGTTCGTTTAAGTGGTTTTCATGCCAATTTATTTTACCATGAGGTACGGGTGCCAACCTATCCTTTATTTGACTTTCCGCCTTATGAGTCGGCTTTAGCCAGTACGATGGTGGATGTAATTATCAATAACGATATCCAATTGTTGCATGTGCATTATGCTATCCCGCATGCTGCGGCAGCTTATATGGCGAAACAAATTTTAGCCAAACAAGGTAAAAAAATACCGGTAATTACCACTTTGCACGGAACGGACATCACTTTAGTAGGGAAAGATAAAATGTACAAACCGGTGGTAAGTTTTTCGATGTCAGAAAGTGATGTGCTAACAGCGGTTTCTAATAACTTAAAAGAAGAAACCTACGCGAATTTTGATATTCAAAAAGAGATAGAGGTTATTTACAATTTTGTAGATGTAAAACGTTTCAATAAAAAGCCGGTAGATGCATTTAAAAAGATTGTTGCACCTAATGGCGAACGGATCATTGTTCATGCTTCTAACTTCAGAAAAGTAAAACGTATCGGCGATGTAATCAATACCTTCTTGTTAATTAATGAGCAGATTCCATCTAAATTGGTGTTGTTGGGCGATGGACCTGAACGTCCTTATGCTGAATCTATCTGCAGAGATTGTGTGGTTTCGCAAAATATTCGCTTCTTGGGTAAGCAAGAACAAATGGAAGACATCTTGCCGATTGCCGATTTATTTTTATTAACCAGTGAATACGAAAGTTTTGGGTTGGCTGCATTAGAAGCGATGGCTGCTGAAGTTCCGGTAATATCCACCAATGCGGGCGGTTTACCCGAAATTATGGAAGATGGTTATTGTGGTTACATGAGCAATGTGGGCGATATTGAAGATATGAGCAAAAACGCCTTACGTATTTTAAAAGATGATGCTACATTATTAACCTTTAAGCAAAATGCATTGGCGCAAGCACGCTTATTTGATATCGACAATATTATTCCGCAGTATGAGGCTTTGTATAAGAAGATACTTGGTTAACGGGCTCTTGGCTTCAACCAAGATTCAGGATTTAACTCATTTTTTTCTCTGCTAATTAATAAATCTACGGCACCAACCCCGTCCATATTGGCAGCCGAACGTCCAATGACTTGGCCGGCTTTTACTTCTTGTCCTTTTGATAAATTAACGCCACCTATATTGCTATATCCGGTAAAGTAATTCCCGTGTTTAATTACTACCAAATACATGTCGTCATAGTTATTAACGAGCAACACTTCGCCGTCAAAAATTGCACGAACGGGTGTACCAACATCACAACCAATAGAAATACCGTTGCTATTTACGATAATACCATTTTCTAATTTATTGGTACCATAATGTAGTAATAAATAGCCACTGTTAATAGGCCAAGGTAAATTACCTCTGTTTTTTTCAAAGCTGGCATTTAAACGAAAATCGTTTTCATCGGCTAACAGTACACCTCTAGGTTCGGGTGCAGGGCTTACCGATTTGGTGCCGTTTTTTGGGGTTGTAGGTTTACTGCCGGGTGTTGTACTTACTACCGGATCGGCTGTTTTAGGTTTTGCGCGTAAGGCCGCTTCTTTTTCTTTTCTTGCTTTTTCTGCTTTTGCCAATTCTATGCGGATGGCTGCTTGAATCGCATTATTAACCTTCTGCATTTGTTTTTTCTTGGCTGCAATTTGATTGTTCAGTTCTTTGCCTTGCGCTTTTAATTTTTGAACAATTCGGTTTTTTTCATCTTGTTGCTGTTGCAATACCGTCATTTCTTTACTCTTCACATCCAGCACTTCATTTTTCTTTAATTTATTATTGCTGAGTTCGTCAATTCTGGTTTTTAATAATGCTTGGGTACGTAATATGTTTTCTCCCTGCATTTCGCGGTAATTGCGATAGCTTTTTAAATAGTTAATACGTTTAATGGCATCATTAAAACTCGAAGAAGAAAATATAAAGTTTAAAAAATCAGAGTTACTTCTGTTTCTATACGCATACACCATACTTTTGGCGTATTCTTGTTTCAGCGTATCTAAGAGCAGGCGTAATTTATTTACATCTCTCTGCGATTTGTAAATATTATCATCCATGATATTAATCTCCTTGCTGATATTGTCTACTAAGTTTTCTTGGATGTTAAGTTTTCTATTAATTGCAATAAGGGTACTTAGATTTTCACGTGTATCTTTTTTATTGCTATTTAGTCTTAATTGAACTTCTTCTAATTCGCGTTTGAGTTGTTGCCTTTCTTTTTCTAACTCTTGTTGATTTTTTGCGCCACTTACAGGTTGTGCAACCACAATTGCAGTTTGCCACAAGAGGATAGTGAGTAATAAAAGCGATCTCAACATATTGTTTAATTTCCGGGGTTAATTGATGTGCTATTTCAAAGGAATGGAACTTTTTAATAACGGCTGCAAAAAAAAGCATTCAAACCGATAAATGCTAATATAAAGCAGAATTTTTAGGTAAGTTGTTAATCAAATGTGATTTTGACTTATATAAAAATTAATTTAAGATGGTTTATAGTTTTTGGGTACATGAAAACTAATTTGTACCTCTTTGTTAAATTCATACTGTTTAAAATCTAGTTGAATATCTAATTTGTTTTTTTCACTTACTGTGATTGCCCTTTTGGTGGAAAAACGAACGCCAGTATTTTTTTCATAATCACTGTAGGTAATATCTGCAGTTCTATTTCTAGTTACATTCACATCATCCAGTTTACTGTGAATTAATACTTTATCTAGTCGGGTGATGGTGAGTAGATGTTTAAAATTAGAATCAATCGTAGATAATAAAATTTGGCTTTCAGCTTTTTTGTACGACATCACACTGTCGTTAAAAAAGATGGGATTACCCACAATCAAATTTTGTAACACTTCTAGGGTAAAGGGGATTTGGGTTACTTCTTGTAAATAATCAATAGATCTGCGTTGAACCAGTTTGTTGATTTTATCTAAAACGATTACACTGTCTTTTGTGATTAAAACTCTAAATGCTTCAATATTAAAAACGGTGGCAATTGCCGATATCCAAATGGCACTATCTTTAACCATTCTAATATGAGCCGTTATATTAGGTTGTTTACCTTTTACATCTTCATATTCAACTTTTATTTTGGCTGTAAATGTTTTAAATAAAATTTGTTGTTTTTTTAGCGTATCAATTACATGGTTAATTTCTAGCATTGAATCAATCGCCGATTGATCGGTAATTACAACCGCAGTTGTATCTTTTCTTGAAATTTCGGTTTGAATTTTCTTCGTCGACTTACAACTAGCAAAAATAACCATCAATAAAATTGTGGTTACTACAATGCTTGAAATACGACTGTTTTTTAGTTCATTCATGATATTGAAATAAGTTATTGTTTACCGGAATGGCCAAAGCCGCCGGTTCCTCTTGTGGTATCTGCTAATTGATTTACTTCATTCCAGTGCGCATGTGTAACGCTACAAAACACAATTTGCGCAATACGGTCGCCATCTGAAATTGTTTGAACGCTATTGCTGAGGTTAATTAATATTACTTTTAGCTCTCCTCTATAATCGCTGTCTATGGTGCCCGGTGTATTTAAACAGGTTATTCCTTGTTTAATGGCTAAGCCACTTCTAGGCCTTACCTGACCTTCAAAACCCATTGGGATTTCCATATAGAGGCCGGTAGGAACCAGGGTTCGCTCTAATGGTTGTAAATGAATGGGTGTTTCCAATGATGCCCTCAAATCTAAACCGGCTGCACCGGGCGTAGCATAGGAGGGAAGCGGATGTTTTGATTGGTTAATGATATTGATTTGAATATCCTGCATAAAGCAATTTATCGAAAAGATGAGGGATTAAACGAGGTGTATTTCGCTTTTAACAAAATTATGATTTGACGCTAATTGGCTGAATTAAAACTGTGGCATAGGCTACAAGGCCTTCTTTTCTGCCAACAAATCCCATCTTTTCAGTGGTAGTTGCTTTTATGCTCACAGAATTAGGCGGTAATTCAAGAATTTGGGTGATCACCTCTTGCATTTGAGGTACATAAGGTTTTATTTTGGGCGCTTCCAAGCAAAGTGTACTATCAATATTTACCAAGCAATAACCGGCATTATGCAATAATTCATTGGAGCGTTTTAGTAAAATCTTGCTGTCAATATTTTTAAAGCTCATATCGGTGTCGGGAAAATGTACGCCAATATCTCCTAAACAGGCTGCACCTAACATCGCATCGCAAATGGCATGGAGCAATACATCTGCATCGCTATGGCCTAATGCTCCCTTATCATGTGGCACCAATACGCCACCTAACCAAAACTCACGATCTTCAACCAACTGATGGAAATCGATGCCGAAGCCAATTCTAAAACTCATAATGTTTGTTTTGAAGTGCAAAGGTAATAATACCATTTGGATAAAAACCCCAACCTGAGCGATGGTTTACAACCAGTATTAAATTGCTTTTGTGTATAAAATAGTTTTGGATTTTATGGCCTAAGTGGGTATAAAACAAAAAAGCGTTCCGAAAGTTCGGAACGCTTTTTCTGCATGAAAATCAAGTATTATTTACCTTTTCCGGCGAAATCAAATACTAGGCTGAAACGCAAAGTGTTTGACAATGGGTTACGATTAACACCATTACCTGAAGGAAGTAAGTAAGAGAAGTTTAAGCCAAATGTTTCATATTTCAAACCTGCACCGAGGGTGAAATATTTACGATTTCCTTTAACAGGATTTTCGTAGAAATAACCGGCTCTGAAAGCAAATTGGTCGTTGTACCAGTATTCAGCACCTAATGAAGCTTGGAATTCTTTGATTTCTTCAGAGAAACCACCCGGAGCATCACCAAATGATTTAAACCAGCTATTTACAACACCTTGGTTACGATAATTTACTAAACCTGCGCTATCACCAACATTTGGAGGAGTAGGTACTAATAATTTATGTAAATCTAAAGCTAAAGTTAATTTGTTTTGTTCGTCGAATGCTTTTGTGTAAGCAACACCCAAACCTAAGTTAGCAGGGATGTAGTCTTTTTGGTTTGCATCGCTGGTGTAAGAAATTTTAGAACCTAAGTTGGTTAAAGTAACACCATAATTTAAACCAGAACCATCTGCTTTTAAGTTAGTGTGGAACAAACTTAAATCACCGGCAACCGCGCTACCTGCTTTGTAACTAACGCCATTGATAGTACCGCTGGCCAAGTTTGAGTTAATATAGCGTAAAGCGATACCGATAGATAATTTTTTAGATAATTTTCTTGAGTAACCCGCGTCGAATGAGAATTCGCGAGGACGGAAAGAACTTAATTCGTTTCCTAAGTTATCGGTAAATTGGATATTACCTAAACTAAAATATCTTAAAGAAGCAGATAATGCTTCATCATCACCTAATTTGAAGAAACCTGTACCTGAAATTAAATAAACATCATTCAATCCCAAATCTTTCAACCATGGTGTGTAAGTTAAAGCAACACCGCCTTTATTAGTAGCAAATGGCGTTTTGGCTAAATTCCAAAATGCAGAGTTAGCATCAGCGGAAGTAGCGATACCTGCATCTCCCATACCACCCGCACGGGCATCTGGAGAAATACGTAAGAACGGAACTGCAGAAGTAACAACATTAATAGGGTTAACCTGAGCCTGCAGCGAATTAACGGCTCCGCCCATCATCAGCAATAAAGCAGTTAATTTTAAAGATACTTTTTTCATGCGTTTTTTTTGTCTTGGTTAAGTACACTTACACTCAATAAGCTTAGCGTTTTAAGTTCGTAAAGATGTAAAAGTAAGGTATTTCAGTAAATCAACAAATGATACAAAATCAAATGTTAATAATATTGTAACATCTACTTGGTTGCGAAAATAGACGATAAAACTGAATTACCAAAAGTTACAAATAAAATTATTTCACAGTTTGGCCCATCAATTTTGTTGTCAATTCTCAAAACGTGATGGGGTTAGGGTTTATTGCTTATAAAAACATATGTTTTCTGTTGAAATACATGAATAATTATCCACAGCTTTCCTCAACCAACAACTGCTTTGAAACTAAGGATGCCTTTTCGTGTTTCTTTGCGCACAATTTTTCAATGTTTTGGCACGTATATTGAAAGACATGGCCTTGAATCCGGTTTGCTGCATCAGGTAAGAAATTTCACAAAACAAATTTGTATTAAGAAATTTTAGATTTGATGGGGATAAACTAAATCCTAAAGTTTTTAAAAAAAACGACGGCAGTACCAGCAGTATCGTATAAAGTATATATATTGCGACGTGTAATCCCAATTGCGCATACAATATTAAAGAAAACCTTTCGTTAACACATTTGCAAAACGAACGAACATGCAAAAATTAATGTCTTTTAAGAATCTGTTTATCCTAGCAGCATTCGCAGCCACCTTAGCCTCTTGTAAAAGTGGCGGAGGATCTAAAAAAAGTGGCAAATCATCCGTAACCGGTTGGAACTACGATGATAAAAACATGGGAAACTTCCATGTTAACAAAATGAAGTATCCCAAAGCCGGTCCGGGTCTTGTTTTTGTACAAGGCGGTACCTTTGTAATGGGTGCTAAAGATGAAGATGTAATGGGCGATTGGAATAATATTCCCCGTCGTGTTACAGTACCTTCTTTCTTCATCGATGAAACCGAAGTTGCTAACGTTCATTACCGTGAATATATCTACTGGTTAGAAAATACTTTTAGTGGGGATACCGCTATTTTGCGTAAAGCCTTACCGGATACCTTATGCTGGAGAGAAGAATTAGCCTACAATGAACCATATGTAGACTACTATTTCCGTTATCCGGCTTATAACTATTATCCTGTTGTAGGGGTGTCTTGGCAACAAGCGCACGATTTCTGTATCTGGCGTACCGACCGCGTTAACGAATTAAACTTGATCCAAAAAGGATATTTGAAAAAAGATTTCGTGAAAAAAGAATTAAAAGGCGGTGGCGCCGATGGTTCTTTCAATACCGAAACCTATTTATTGAATCCTGAAGCTATTCAAGGAAGAGCAAAACCTAAAAAAGGTGAATTTAAAGACGTTAACGGTAAACCTCGTACCAATGTTAAAATTGAAGATGGTATCTTAAATATGGGCTACCGCCTTCCAACCGAAGCAGAATGGGAATATGCTGCCTATGGTTTGTTAGATCAAAACCCAAATCCACGTAAAAAAGAAAGTAAATCAGGCGAAGAGTTAATCTCTAACCAACAAATTTACGCTTGGAGCAAAAATCCAAATGGCTTACGTGATAACCGTCGCGGTGATTGGCAAGGTAAATTCTTAGCCAACTTCAAACGCGGTAGTGGTGATAACATGGGTGTTGCGGGTGGTTTGAATGACCGTTCTGCGATTCCAGGTCAAATTAAAGCGTTCTATCCAAATTCATTTGGTTTGTATAACATGAGTGGTAACGTTTCTGAATGGGTACAAGACGTTTATCGTCCAATGACACCTTCAGATGGTGAAGATTTCAACTACTTCCGTGGTAACAAATTCCAAAAATATTTCAAAAATGCTTCAGGCGAATACGAAAGAGATTCTTTAGGTCGCTTGAAAAAAGTTGAAATTAGCGATGAAGAAGTTAAAAACCGTCGTAACTACCAACATAATAACTTGTTAGGTTTCTCTGATGGTGATTCTACCAGCAATGCCTCTTACCAAACCGGTGTTACAACCTTGATCAGCGATAAATCAAGAGTATTTAAAGGTGGTAGCTGGAATGATAGAGCTTATTGGTTATCTCCCGGTGCTCGTCGTTTCTTAGAAGAAGATCAATCTTCAAGCACCATTGGTTTCCGTTGCGCTCAAACTTATATGGGTTCACCTGAAGGTCCTGGTTTCCGTGAAGGTAATATCTTCGGCAAACGTCGCCAGAACACCAGAAAGAAAAAATAATTTTGCAAATTTCGTTTATAAAAAAGCCTCCGAGTTTACCTCGGAGGTTTTTTTATGTCTTTTCATCAAAAAATTGGCAACCTATATTAGTTGTTCTATTTTTGAACCATGCAAATCGCCGATTTATATAAGATTTATCAACAACATCCCTCCATCCAAACCGATACACGGAAATTACAATCAGGAGATTTATTTTTTGCATTAAAAGGTCCCAACTTTAATGGGAACCTATTTGCAAAACAAGCATTGGAAGCCGGTGCTGCATATGCAATCATCGATGAACCGCAACAGGGAGAAACCGACGAACGTCTCATTATAACACCCGATGTATTAACTACCTTGCAGGCGCTTGCGCTTTATCATCGCCAACAATTGAATATTCCATTTATTGCGATTACCGGCAGCAATGGAAAAACCACCACCAAAGAATTGGTGTATGAAGTATTGAAAAGCCAATTTATAACTTATACAACCAAAGGCAACTTAAATAACCATATTGGCGTACCGCTAACTATTTTGTCGGTAAAGCCGGATGCCCAAATGGCTGTAATTGAAATGGGGGCCAATCATCAACAAGAAATTGCAGGTTATTGCCAATATACCTTACCAACTTACGGCATCATCACCAATTGCGGCAAAGCCCATTTAGAAGGATTTGGCGGAGAAGCCGGTGTGCGCAAGGGTAAGGGTGAGCTCTACGATTTTTTAAGGCAGCATCAGGGTACTGCATTTGTAATGAATGATTATGATTATTTGCGCGAAATGAGCACCGGTATTGAATCGGTGATTACCTACGGTACCACTCATGCAGATGTTGTTGGTGTTGCTTTACCGCAAGAAATGCTCGCCGTTTCATTGATGATGGATGGCCATCCTCAATTGATTCAAACGAATTTAGTAGGTAACTATAATTTGCCCAATGTATTGGTAGCTGTAACGGTTGGCTTACATTTTGGAATTGCTTTTGACAAAATTAAGCAAGCGATAGAAGGATATATACCTTCCAATAGCAGATCGCAGCTGATTCAAAAAGATACGAACAAAATTGTTTTGGATGCCTACAATGCCAATCCAACCAGTATGCGTGCGGCGATTGAAAACTTAGCAACCCATTATCCCGGAAAACGAGTACTGATGCTTGGTGGGATGATGGAATTGGGTGATGAAAGTTTGGC
>JBJOQA010000123.1:0-2692 GCA_046050225.1 Bacteroidota bacterium
GGTTTTGTGTTACACGAATTAGAGCGAATTCCGTCTACCGGAGATACATTTGATTGGCGTGGCTTCTCTTTCGAAATTGTAGATATGGACGGCCAACGCATCGACAAGCTCATTGTTAAAATTCCCGAATCTTTAAAAGAGGAATTGGATGAGCAAAATGAAGATTAATGTGACTGTTAAAAATTAAAGCTCGCTGTTTGCTCCGGATTATTGAGACGCACACTTTTACGTTCTCCATTTACAATGGCATGAATGATGCCTAATTGCTGCAAACTATATTCATAAAGTAAATTATCGGTTACCTGAATTTTACCTGCTTTTTCAATGCCCGTAACTTCAAAATAACTGATGATGGCCTCTTGCTGTTGCTCATAACCGATAAATTGCATGGTTACCGGACGATCATTAACAGCAATTTTTAAATGTTGTTGAATATAGCCTTGAACAAATTTGCTCATGTTGGTTTTTTGAGCAGGATTCAAGAGGTCAATTCGCTCTGCATGATGCATGCGTAGCGTTTTTTCAAAATCATCAGTAAAGATTTTGCAACTAACTTCTAATGTTTTTTCCTTAGCATTATGCTCAATTTCGGTAACAGAAACAAAAAAAGGATGCACCTGATTGAGCGGCTGAACAAATAAAAATGCACTTAAGATAGTTTGAATCAAAAAGCTAGTCATGAATTTGTGTTGTGATGCTGATTACGTAGTTTAGCAATTCTATACAAAGTTAATGCCTGAGATGTTTATAGTTGTAAAATTCAAAAGTGTATGAACGATTTTAACCTTTATTTCCAAACAGGTTGGCAGCATATTATTAGTTGGGATGCTTTAGATCATTTATTGTTTATAGCCGCTTTGGCAGCTATTTATCAATGGCATAATTGGCGGCAGGTATTAGTTTTGGTAACGGCATTTACAATTGGTCATTCGCTTACATTGGCTTTAAGTGTGTATGATATTTATCGGTTTAATCAAAATTGGGTTGAATTTTTAATTCCCATAACCATCATCATCACAGCAGTTTCTAATTTGATTTTGCAAAAGCGATTGAGCACTTCACTAAGGTTAAACTATGTGTTGGCATTATCATTCGGACTTATACATGGTATGGGCTTCGCAAATACCATTCGATTTATGCTCGCTTCTGATCAAAAAATCGCAATTCCCTTGGTGAGTTTTAATCTCGGATTAGAAGTTGGCCAAATTTTAGTGGTGGCTTTATTGCTTTCTGCCGGATGGTTATTAATGAAAAAATTACAGTTGGAAAGAAAATATTGGGTTGTTTTTTGGTCAGTCATTTGTGTGCTTCAATCAACCCAAATGGCTTGGCATCGTTGGCCATTGTAACAACATTTCTCTCTTTTTTTATTGTTTCCTTAAAAGAATTTGCAATAAATAGCTACCACTCGTAAAAAAAACTAGTCGTTTTTGTTTTTTTAAAATATTTTTAACGCTAATAACCAATCGCGTATGAAATCAATTTTGGCCGTCATCGGCTTGTTATTTACTCTAACCGTTTCAGCTCAGGATATTAAAAATAATCCGGGCAGTAATCACGGTAATCGTTTCGAACAATTAGGTACTATTTTACCTACCCCAAATGAGTATCGCACGGCAAGTGGCGCTCCGGGCCCAAAGTATTGGCAGCAGCGTTGTGATTATGACATTGTATGTACGCTCGACGAGCCTAATCGCAAATTGTTGGGTAAAGAAACCATTACCTATTTCAACAATTCGCCGGATGTGCTAACCTATTTGTGGTTGCAATTGGATGAAAATCAGCATAGCAGCGTTAATAACTCCGGTTTCGATAATAGCAATTACATGCAAAAAACCATTACCGAGCAAGATATAAATCGTTTGCAAGGTAAAAAGGATAAAGAGTATGGTGATAATATCGTTAAAGTTACCGATGCTTTAGGTAAGAGTTTAACCTATACCATCAATAAAACCATGATGCGTATTGAATTGCCAACCGCTTTAAAACCCGGGCAGCAATTTATTTTTAAAGTAGAATGGAATTATAATATTATCGAACGCACCAAATATGGCGGACGTGGTGGTTACGAGTATTTTCCTGAAGATGGAAACGATTTGTTTACGATGACACAATGGTATCCACGCTTGTGTGTGTACAGCGATAACCAAGGTTGGCAAAATCATCAATTTGCAGGTACTGGTGAGTTTACGCTAACTTTTGGCAATTTTAAAGTTGCCATGACTGTTCCGGCCGACCACGTGGTGATGTCTACCGGGCAATGTCAAAACTACCAACAAGTTTTATCTGCAGATCAGTTTGGTCGTTGGCAAAAAGCCCAAAATTCATCCGAACCGGTTGAAGTGGTTACTTTGGCAGAGGCGCAAGCGCGTGAAAAACAAAAATCAACCCAACAAAAAACTTGGGTTTTTAAAGCCGAAATGGTAAGAGATTTTGCTTGGGGCAGTAGCCGTAAATTTGTTTGGGATGCCATGGCTGCTAAGGTTGAAGGAAAGAAAGTAATGTGTATGAGTGCTTATGGTAAAGAAGCTTATAATTTGTATCGTAAATATAGTACCAAAGCGGTTGCACATACCATCAAAACCTATTCAAAATTTACTATTCCTTATCCTTATCCGGTTGCACAAAGTTTGGAAGCGGCTAACGGTATGGAATACCCGATGATTTGCTTTAACTATGGTCGTTGCGAAAA
>JBJOQA010000124.1:0-8335 GCA_046050225.1 Bacteroidota bacterium
AATAATCCAACGCCCGAAAAAATCAAAACAGCTGCAGTTGCAATAAAAACATGCGGTTTGTGATGTAATACCCAACGTTCAATTCGCAACAAGAAATTAGTAATAATTTTATTCGATAGATATTTTGTTTGTGTTTTCCCGGGAGCAGGTAACCAGCTCAAAACGGCAGGTAGCAAGATAAAAGAAATCACAAAAATGAGCATGATACTCGTGCCTGCTACAACCCCAAACTCTTTTAAAATGACACTCTTTGTAAGTGCAAATACGGCAAAGCCGATGGCGGCCGTAATATTACAAAACAACGTTACTACGCCCATTTTGCTTACCATATCTACCAATGATTGCTTTTTAGCTTCTGCAATTACGGCTGCAGGCAAATCGGCTAATAACTTTCCTCCGGTTCGATGTACAAATGAGCTATGATATTTATTAATAAAATAGATACAATTGGGAATACCGATCACCACAACTAAAGGTGGCGTAAGTGCGGTAAGTAAAGTAATGTTATAGCCGCATAGCTTCATAACGCCTAAACTCCATACCACACCTAATATTACTACGGCTAACGACAACAACATCGTACTTACTGATCGGAAGAATAATAATAAAATCAAGGCACTCAATACCAAAGAACCAATTAAAAAGAAACGCATTTCTTTTTGAATTTTATTGGCTACTAGTGTACGAATTAAAGGTAAGCCACTTAGGTGTACCTCAATTGAAGTTGCTTTCTCAAAATTTGCTACTGCCGCTTGTACCTCACCTACTATTTGGGTACGTTTTGCTGAGTTTAATGAATCTTTATTAATCCGAATCGCCATTAAAGTTGCATGCGTTTCGGGATTATACATCCGATATTTATAAAAGGTTAGTCCGTCAAAAATTTGCTTTGAACTATCTAAAACTTGTTGACTCGCAATACTATCCGGAAAAATGCGCGCCACTTCCAACTTTTCGGTACTATCATTTTTAACTAAGCGAATACTCGCCGGAATACCCAAAACATCCTCTGCGTCGCTCACTTTCTTAAGCGAACGTTGTAATTGTTGATAGGCTTCAAAGTTATTTTTTTGGAACAGCTTTTCTGATTGAACCCCAATAACCAAGGTATTGCCGTCGTCACCAAATTTTTGTCTGAAACTCAAATAATCTTTGTAAATCGGATTATCGGTTGGAATGGCTCTTGAAAATTCATAACTGAGTTTTACCTGACTTCCATAATATCCCATAATTGCGGAAGTAACAAATAAGGCTATCAATAAGGGTAGTCGATAGGTTAATACAAAATTGCCTAAACGTTGCCACATTTTATAATACTTTAGATGAGAATGGACTGCAAAGAAAATCAATTTATATGGCTTTGCCATAGAACGGGCAAAATCAACCTTGTATTTATGCAATCAATTCTTTGGCACGAACCAATAGCGTAAGCTTTAATTCATCATTTGGAAATGGCGTATATAATTGCAAGTCTATCTCTTTTAGCCAATCACAAAATTGGGCAACTTGTGTTGAGCTGGCACCATTAAGTTGCCATTGCGCTAATAATTCAGGTATTGCCGTATAGCTAGGCAAGTGATTTTTTTTAAAGAATACTTGCAGTAACGCTTCTTTCAGTGCCGCATAAAATGCCTTGCTGTTTTCTTCATACAACAAGCTTTCTGCCCTTTCGAAAGGATCTTGTTGCGTTTCTTTCTCCGACTGCTCCTCCGGCGCTATTTCCGCTTGCGGTAAAATTTCTTGCTGATTTTTTTGTTGCTTTTTTGTTTCTCGCCTCACCCACAACCCTAAAAACAATAACACTAAAAACACCAATGGGCCTATAATCCACAACCGATTAGTAAACATTTGGTCAAAAATACGCGTCGATAAACTGCGATCCTTTCCTACTACGACCGAATCATTTGCGGTAACAGCATCCACCTGAAAAGGAATTGCCGTAGTTGAGAGTGTGTGGTAATTGGCAGCCTCCGGATCAAAAAAAGAAAACGGAATGGCAGGAAACTGAAAGGCTCCCGCATGTTCAAATGAAACGGTAAATTTAAAAGTACGTTTACCACTCAACGGAACGGTTTGATTATTAATACTATCCTGCACCTGCGGCTCCGAAACCAGCATCCCTTCAGGCCATTTCAAATCAGGCAAACTCAATAATTGCATATTACCCTGTCCGCCGATTGTAACAAAAACTTCAATTGATTCTTGCTGATGAATGGTGGTTGTGGAGCAAATTGCCTGAATAGTAAAATGTCCAACCGCACCCGAAAATTGCGCCGGCTGCCCTTGCATTGGCAAAGGCTTTACCTCTAAAGCCAACGCGTTGCTTTTTAATGGAAGCTTCTCTATTTGAACAGCTTCTGCGGGTAAATCACTCGTTGAAAAAGTACGCATTAACTCTTTAGCCTCGGGTATATGCTGCAAAAGATAGTCGTCTTTCACAAACTGAATTTGATTGTCCACTTCCATTGGATCAATCGCTAAATTACCGGCTTGCATCGGATAAATTTGGGCACGTCGTAACGTATACACATTAAACGTTCGGCCATGAAATTGCTCCTGATTAAATTCAGTACTTCCGGCTTCTATTACATCAATTACCGAAAACCCATTTAAAGAGGGGCTTTTAACGGTATTGGTTTCTGATTTCAACCTTGTGTAAACCTTATAAAACACTTCTACCGGCTCTCCCACATAACATTGTTTACGGGTTGACTGCGCCTCTACAAAAATATTATCTCGTGTTTTTTGAGCTACCGCTTCTCCTTTTTTAATCACTAAATCTTCATAAGATGCAACTGTGGGCAAATCAAGATTGGTATTGGGTTCACGAACGGTGGAACCTAACGCATTGGTTGAAGTCAATTCGGGCACCCCCACCGTAACACTTATTGGGAGCGACTTTAGTTCAATACCGTCGGCCTGCGCTTTGGAACTATTGAGATAAAATTTGCCTTTACGACGCGGTTGTAATTGATAAGAAATGGCAACATATGGCGCCGATATTCCATTTGTTTCGTCAGAACCCGACTCACGTGTTGGGCCGCTAATAATAATAAAATCCTTGAGTGAAGGCGGATTAATGAATTGTATTTTTTTTGCGTTTTCTACCAACAACTTTAATTCAAAACTTTCGTTCAAATTCAGTTGGGTAGCACTTACTTTCATCGAAAAATTAGGCTGTGCGGCTGCGCCGATAGTGGTACAAATTAAAAAGCCCCAATAAATGATAAACAAAATTTGACGCATAGGCAGAGGATTCAAAAATACCCCTTTATCTGAATGGGCAGCTTTTAGAATGGATAAGTGCTGCTAATTTTTTATTAACGGCAATATTAATGCTGATGATGAGCTGAATTACATTTGCTTTTATGGCAAAGTTTATAATTGCGATAGTGCGCGGTTATAATAAGTACAACAGCCGGAAACAAAAACCAATTTTCATTGCCCGGCATAAATTGTTTTAACACCAAACAAACAAATCCGGCCATAAAAACCAAAATAGGTAATAAGTTCCGATGATGCCGAATATATCCATGTACCAAGGCATAAATACCTACAAAAAAGGCCAAAGCAATCATTCCCCATTCAAAAACCGGGTGATGAATTAAATCTACACCCAATAAAGTTAAACTAGGTAAAATCAAAGGCAAAAGGGCGCAATGTATGGCACAAGCTATAGAAGTAGCCATCCCCATTATATCCCAGTTAAGTTTTACTTGCGACATCAGTGTTCAAAGATACAAAAAATGCAATTTTGTTGCAATTAATTTTAAAGTTACAGTTGAGACCACATATTTTCACTGTGCCTTAAGCGATTAGCTGTAATTTTGCTTAAAATTTCGGGGTATGAAACAAAAGCTAGTCATCTATTTAAGTTTTTTTGTGGTATTAATGCTTGGTTATTACGCATTTGTATTTACCCAAACCGATATATCCCAATCTAGCCTTCCGGTAATTAATAATAATATTCACCCCTTTAAGTTTATCAATCAAAATGGTAAAGAAATTACGGAGCGTGATATGGAGGGCAAGGTTTATGTTGCTGAATACTTTTTTACCACCTGCCGAGGTATTTGTCCAAAAATGAATGCCAACATGCGCCGGGTGTATGATGCATTTAAGCAGGAACCCAACTTTATGATTTTATCACATACCTGTATGCCCGAAACAGATAGCGTTCCTTTGCTTAAAAAATACGAGCAAAAGATGCTATTAGGTAAATTAGTTAAAGGCAAAGGAAATGCATATTTAGTGGAAGCCGACTCCTCCGTATATCAAACGGCTATCCCCAACAATAATGTATGGCAATTTGTAACCGGCAAAAAAGATGAACTATATGGCATGGCGCGCCACAGCTATATTATCGATAATACAAAAATTGATACCGCAACAAAGGTAGAAGACCAATTCATTCATACACAAATGTTTTCCTTAGTAGATAAGCAATTTCGCGTTCGCGGAATTTATGACGGCTTAAAAGAAGAAGAAATACAAAAACTTATTCGTGATATCAAAGGTTTATTGAAAGAAAACACGCCTAATCAAAGTTTGAAACAAAAATTTTAGTTTAATTCAGCATCCATGATCAACGATATACTCAAGCGCAACCAACTCAGTATTACCGATGGTAGAAAAAAAATTCTAGAACTGTTTCTAAATGCAAACGGCGCATTGGCCCATGCGGATATTGAAAAAAATACAGGAGAAGCGTTCGATCGCGTAACGGTTTATCGCACCTTACAAACCTTTGTTGACAAGGGAATTATACACCTGATACCCACTACGGATAACTCCATTTTATATGCCTTGTGTAAAGACAATTGCGAAGCAGGTCATCACCATGACAATCATGTGCATTTCATTTGCGACCAATGTGCAAAAACAATCTGTTTAGATGGCGTGTTGGTTCCCCAAGTACAATTGCCTGAACATTTTGAGCCCCGCCAATCTGAAATGGTGGTAAAAGGTATATGTGGCGACTGCCGACAATAAGCACTGTTTTTAAATACTTATTCGGCCCGCAGCAATTTTTCTAATTCAGCTTTCACAAATAGCATTAATTTTTGAATGGTGGCCGAAGAAAAATCAAAGGATAAACCGGCGGCTGCATATAATTCGGGTAATGTAGCTGTTCCGCCTAGGCTTAATGCAGCACAATAGCGATCTAGGGCCTGCTCCTTATTTTGTACATATTGCATCCATATGCCAATGGCGCCTAATTGAGCAATCCCATATTCGATATAGTAAAATGGCACTTCATACAAATGCAATTGACGCTGCCAAGCATTGCTGCGATAGATTTCCAAACCGCTATAATCTATCACGCCTTCGTAATAGCTAGCTAAAATAGCTAACCATTTTGCTGTACGTTCTTCATTGCTGTGATTAGGATGATCGTATAACCAAAACTGAAATTCATCTATGATTGCAATCCAAGGAAACAGTGTAATTACTCTTTCCAATTGATGAATATGTGCCCTTCTTAATAACGCCGGATCGGCAAAAAATTCGTCCCAGTTTTCCATACTCATAAGTTCCATAGCCATGCTTGCCACTTCGGCAATTTCCATTGGATACTCTTTAAACCCGGTTAGCGACAATTCGTGAGATAAAAAAGAATGAATAGCATGACCGCCTTCGTGCACCATAGTGGTTACATCATGCATTTGACCGGCTGCATTCATAAAAATAAAAGGTGCACCCGATTCCGGTAAAGGGCAGTTATATCCACCCGGCGCTTTGCCTATTCTGCTTTCCAAATCAAGCTGCTGCATGCTTTTCATCTTGCGCAAACAATCACCGAAGAAAGGACGAATTCGATGAAAACAAGCAATAGATTTGTTTAATAAATCTTCCCCATTGGTAAAAGGTCGCAATGGCTCCACCCCTTCCGGTTCGGCCTCTAAATCCCAGGGACGAAGGGTGTCAACACCCAATTGAATTTTCTTTTGCTCATAAATCATTTTCACCAAGGGCACAACTTGCTCCTTTACAGCTTGATGAAACTGGTAGCAATCATTTCGTTGATAATCAAAACGGCCCAATTCCTTAAAACGATAATCAACATAGTTGTCAAAGCCCGCCTGAGAAGCAATTTGGTTACGTTTAGCCATTAAAGCATTAAATAGTTCATTCAATGCATCTTTATCTTGCAACCTTCTATCTTGAATTTTACGATACGCTTGTTCTCTAACCGAACGATCTTTATGCTCTAAAAAACGCGTTGCTTGTTGTAATGTATATTCTTGCCCTTCAATTTCAACCGTCATTTTACCACTAATCACGCCAAATTGCTGTTGCATCACCGCAAGCTCAGATTGTAAAGGAATATTTTCTTCGCGAAACAATTCAATGTTTTTACGAATGCTTCTAAAATAGGTACGGTAAGGGCCGTGATCTAATTCAGCAAGTAAAGGATGTGCGATTAATTTTTTGTTCAATGCATCAGCAATCGGTTGAATTTGCGGTTGAATATCGGTGCAAAAAAATGTAAATGCTTGCTCTAACGCAGGATCGGTTGTATCGCAAGTCATTTTAATTTGACGCCAGCAAACATCCTCGCTAACCACGGCTTCCAATTCACTCAAATCTTTCAACCATGCTTCCAAATCATTTAAACTTGGAATAGCTCTTTCCAACAAATCAGTAAAAAAAGGCGCCAAACTTTGCCAATCTGTGATTACAAAATCTTGCGGAACAAAGGTTCTGTTTAATTTTTGGATGTCGGCAGAATACTGCATAATCGATCGATTTTAAGTAAGGGTAAAATTAAAACAGTGAAAGCAATACCCGTTGGTGCTACTTTCACTGCTTTAATTGAATAACAATAGAATTTAAGCCATTTTACGTGGCGAATTGATTTTTTTTGGTGGGGCCGCTTTGGTATTCACTGCTTTGGGCTCGGCAGGCTTAGCTTTTGGCGTTGCAACAGGCTGTTCTGCAACCGGTCCGTCAGTTGCCTCACTGTATTCACTCAATTTGATTTCGATATTATTTTTAGTCAATTGAGCAAACCATTTAATCATTTTCTTCATATCGCTTCCGTACACACGAGCAAAATCCATGTCTGCATAAACCTTTTCGAAATACGCTTTTACCGCTTTTGCATCATTTGCATCAGGCAAAGCTTCTGCACTAGCCTTCATCGCATTGAAAATTTCTACTAAGTTCACATTATCCCTAACGGTGTAAATCTCAATGCTTTCAAGTTGCGAAAAACTATGTAAACGGGTGCTTACAAATTTAGTGCTGTTGTCTTCCAACGAACGCACGATGCCTCCATCAGCCTTAGAGGACAACAATTCATACAAACCACTCAATCCGGTAATAGATACTAATTTATTATACTCCATATTCATATTTTAAGGGATGCAAGATAATTGTTCTACTGCAAAAAAATCATTAAACTATCTAAAGGCCATGGTTAAGTGGGTAAATAAGCCAATTAATTGATTCAATAGCAAGTTGGCAGCGGTTTATAAATTTAAAAAAAACATATCTATAATGGCGTTAAACTTCAGGCTTATTATTAAATCTTTGCTGCTACGAGGGGGGAAAACATAAAATTATCGTCTATAACATTTTACGAACCATCATTTCAGCCTACTTTTAATTCAAATTGAAAAACCTTATGGCAGTGTTGATTAGAGCTTGGACCGAGGCCGACCTTGAAAATTTGGTTGCCAACGCCAACAATATTAAGATATGGAATAACCTAAGAAATTATTTCCCCTCCCCCTATACAGAAGAGGCCGGTAAAAATTGGTTTGCACAAATTATAGGCGCAGAGCCATTAGCCAATTTTGCCATTGATGTAGATGGAGTAGCCGTTGGCGGCATCGGATTAATTTTTAACAGTGATGTGTATTACAAATCGGCCGAAATAGGCTATTGGCTGGGTGAAGCCTATTGGGGGCAAGGAATTGCCACAGAAGCCGTTAGGCAAATAGCAGAGTACACCTTTTATTATTTTGATATCATTCGGCTTTACGCAGAGGTTTTTGAAACCAACAAAGCATCGATGCGCGTTTTAGAAAAAAATGGATTCTATTTAGAGGGCGTAAGAAGAAAAGCAGTTATCAAAAACGAGGTGCTGATGGATGATTATATATGGGTAAAACTGCGACCTTGGTAATTTTTTCGATTCCCGAGGGGGAGAAAACTAAAGTTCAGCTTCTAATCATTAAACCTTGTCATAACAGTTAAGTCAGTAAGAAACTTATGCAACTCAAAAAAAATATTGCCACCAGCGACGCGGGATTTATATTTAATCCAAGCACCGGAGATTCATTCTCAGCAAACCCTTTGGCCGCCGAAATAATTCTCGAATTAAAAG
>JBJOQA010000125.1:0-4000 GCA_046050225.1 Bacteroidota bacterium
GACGCCATTAAAATGGTTCCCACTTTTGAACATAGTGTTTACGATCGTAAATTATTAACCAAGCAACTCAACCTGCCTGAATCAAAAGTGCGCGACGACGTGAAAGGATAATTTTATTAAAACAAGAATGAACATGACTGCTTTTCAAATATTTTTTTACCTGATTGCTGCCTTTACCTTGATTATGGCGGGAATGGCCGTTACCACCAGAAAGATTTTTCGTGCTGCCATTTGGTTGCTTTTTTCATTGGTTGGCGTAGCTGCATTTTATTTTTGGATAGATATTCCGTTTTTAGCTGCGGTGCAAACCGTTGTATATGTGGGCGGTATTGTGGTGCTGATTATCTTCTCCATTTTTCTTACCCAACAAGCAGGAGATGAGATGCCGGCGCCTGAGCGCAAACAACAATTGTTTAGCATTTTAGCCGTGGTTTGCGGCGCTGCATTAGTTGGGCATTTAGTGTATCACTACGCGTTTCAGCCCGCCGCACAATCGCTCACTTTAAATATGCGCGACTTAGGCAAACAAATGTTGAATACCACCGATTTAGGTTATGCACTTCCATTTGAAGCCATCAGTATTTTATTATTAGCTGCCATGATTGGTTGTATTGTAATTGCGATGCGCAGCAGACAAGCCGTAAATACAACAGATTCTACTAACCTAACTACAGAGGAGACCGTATTATGAACCAAATACCTGTTACACATATTTTACTATTTAGTACCGCATTGTTTTTTATTGGGATGTACGGCCTTTTTACGCGCCGCAACATTATTACCATGTTAATGTCGGTTGAACTGATTTTAAATAGTGTCAATATCAATTTTGTTGCATTTAATAAGTATCTGTTTCCGGGTAAACTGGATGGGATATTTTTTACCATATTCATTATCACTATTGCTGCGGCAGAAGCTGCGGTAACCATTGCCATTATCATCAACTTATATCGTAGTAGACAAAGTATTGATGTGGCTGATGCAGGTGAGTTGAAATTTTAAGGAAGGAAAAGAGATAACGCAATCACGTTTCTCATCAAAAAAGAACAGCACCGATTGGTGCATAAAATAACCAACATGATGGGTAATTTTTCTTATATCGTTTGGGTGCCATTATTGCCACTGATTAGTTTTTTAATATTGGGTCTTTTTGGCCGCAAGCATATTCGCACTTATGCCGGAGCAGTAGGCGTACTTAGTTTATTGGCCAGCACAGCTTTGTCGGTTTATGCTGCTTACCAATATTTGTTTGTAGTAGGACAAACCAATGGTATATTTTATAAAGTAATTGCATTTCAATACAATTGGTTGTCGTTTACGCCCAATTTGTCCATTAACATCGGTGCTATTGTAGATCCTATTTCGGTGATGATGTTGGTGGTGGTAACCTTTGTTTCATTGATGGTGCACATCTTTAGTTTAGGTTATATGAAAGGGGAAGAAAGATTTTCAACCTACTACGCTTATTTGTCCTTGTTTACTTTTTCGATGTTGGGTTTGGTATTGTCGTCTAATATTTTTCAGATCTACATGTTCTGGGAATTGGTAGGGGTTTCTTCTTTTTTATTGATTGGTTATTATTACGAAAAGCCCTCCGCAGTTGCTGCGGCCAAAAAAGCATTTATTGTTACCCGCTTTGCGGATTTAGGTTTTTTAATTGGAATTTTAATTTTGGCTTTCAATGCCAATACACTTGATTTTTTTGATCTTATTCGTCGATTAGCGAATCATCATACGCCTGAATTTACGCAATCCATCACTAGTTCTTTTTTAGGAATTTCTGCTTTAACCTGGGGATTGGTATTAGTATTTATGGGCGGTGCGGGTAAATCGGCCATGTTACCGTTGCATATATGGTTGCCCGATGCCATGGAAGGGCCAACGCCCGTTTCAGCGTTGATACATGCTGCTACCATGGTGGTTGCCGGTGTATTTTTAGTGGCTCGTTTGTTTCCGGTTTTTTCAATGAATCATGCGGCCATGTTAGTGGTTACGTATGTAGGTTTGGCATCTTCTTTGTTTGCCGCAATCATTGCTTGTACGCAAACAGATATTAAGCGTGTATTGGCTTATTCTACTATGTCGCAAATTGGTTACATGATGTTTGCCTTAGGTATTGCACGCACACATGGCGAACCAAGTTTGGGATATATGGGGTCGATGTTTCATTTATTTACGCACGCATTTTTTAAATCATTGTTATTCTTAGGTGCCGGTGCAGTTATTCATTTGGTGCATAGTAATGATATGAAAGATATGGGTGGCTTACGCAAATTTATGCCCATTACGCATATTAGTTTTTTAATTGCCTGTTTGGCTATTGCTGGTATTCCGCCGTTTGCCGGCTTCTTTAGTAAAGAAGAAATATTAACTGCCGCGTTTCAGCAAAACAAAATCGTTTATGTGGTAGCGTTAGGTACGGCTGCGTTAACGGCTTTTTATATGTTCCGTTTATACTTTTCTATCTTTTGGAAAAAAGAAGCGCATGTGCATGATGCGCACCATGGCGAAGGAACACTTAGTATGAAATTGCCCTTAATTATTTTAGCTGTTTGTTCTTTATTGGTGGGCTTGGTTCCATTTGGTAAATATGTAACATCCGATGGCCGCTCATTAGTGGCACATGTTGATTGGGTGTTTTCTATTTTACCCATTGCTTTGGCAACTGCCGGTATTTTGCTCGCCTGGACTTTATACAAAAACGAAAATTCAAAACCCGACGGTATCGCTAACGCGATGGGAGGTTTGTACAAGGCGGCTTATCGTAAATTTTATGTTGATGAGTTGTACTTGTTTGTTACTAAAAAAATCATTTTCAACTTAATTGGTCGCCCGGCTGCATGGATCGACCGCAATATTGTTGATGGCAGCATGAATGGTATCGCATCTTTCACCGGTTGGTTTTCGGCACAAATCAAGGGATTGCAATCGGGTAAAATACAGCAGTATCTGTTGTATTTCTTTGGCGGTGTAATGATGTTGGCGGTATTATTTATTTATCTCTGGAAATAATTTGATTCGGATGTATATCCATTAAAAAGACTTTGTATGAATCTTTCTTTGCTTATTCTTCTCCCGCTGTTAAGTGCCTTAGGCGTGCTGTTGGTTAAAACTAACGGGCAAATAAAAACGGTTGCTTTGGTAGGATCGCTTGCACAACTCTTGGTATGCGGTTGGTTATTGTACAGTTTTTGGCACGAGCGTGCTACGGGTAATGTAGCGCATATGTTGTTTGAATATGATCAAACCTGGTTTGCCGCATTCAATATTCATTATCATGTAGGGATAGACGGTATTGCCTTGTCTATGATTTTATTAACTGCCGCTGTAGTGGCAGCCGGTATCTTGGTTTCGTGGACGCAAGAAACCATGAGCAAAGAGTATTTCTTTTTATTGCTGTTGTTAAGCATGGGTGCTTATGGATTTTTTATATCGCTCGATTTGTTTACCATGTTCTTCTTCTTAGAAGTGGCCGTAATACCTAAGTTTATGTTGATAGGTATTTGGGGCAGTGGTAAAAAAGAATATAGTGCCATGAAGTTGGCATTAATGCTGATGGCAGGTTCGGCCTTGGTTTTTGTGGGATTAGCCGGTATTTATTACAGCAGCAATGTTGGCGGCGCACATAGTTTTGATATGTTACAATTGGGCGCTAGTAAAATGGATCCTGTGTTACAAAACATTTTCTTCCCGTTTGCATTTGTAGGTTTTGGCATTTTCACCGCCCTGTTTCCCTTTCATACTTGGGTGCCCGACGGTCACTCATCTGCACCAACGGCGGCTTCTATGTTCTTGGCCGGTATATCTATGAAGCTAGGTGGTTACGGTTGTTTACGCGTTGCTACTTATTTAATGCCCGATGCTGCGCATACTTATTCTTGGATTATTATTTTATTATCTACCATCGCTATCATTTACGGCGCTTTCGCTACCATGATGCAAACCGATTTAAAATACATCAACGCTTATTCTTCTGTTAGTCACTGCGGATTTGTATTGT
>JBJOQA010000126.1:0-7790 GCA_046050225.1 Bacteroidota bacterium
TTAGGCATTAAAGACGCTGCCGCTGCACCGGCCGCTCCTGCAACTGCAAAACCTAAACAATAATTTCTTTCAATATTATTCAAAAAGCCACCTCTTAAACAGGTGGCTTTTGTATTTTTGAGCCATGACAAAAGGCCCCATTGGTATTTTTGATAGCGGTTATGGCGGTTTAACCATCCTAAAAGAAATTACTGCCGTTCTTCCCCAATATGATTATTTGTATTTGGGCGATAATGCGCGTTCGCCCTATGGCCCACGTAGCTTTGAAACCGTTTACCAATACACCTTACAAGCCGTTAAATGGTTTTTTGAGCAAGATTGTTCTTTAGTCATTTTAGCCTGCAATACCGCATCGGCCAAAGCGTTGCGCACCATTCAACAAAACGATTTACCGCATATCGCTCCAGATAGAAGAGTACTAGGCGTTATTCGGCCCACTTCCGAGGTAATCGGTCAGTTTTCTACATCCAAACATATCGGCATTTTGGCTACTTCCGGAACCGTGGCATCCAATTCGTATGGCATCGAAATGGAAAAATTCTTTCCGGGCATTCAGGTATACCAACAAGCTTGCCCAATGTGGGTTCCCTTAATTGAAAACAACGAATTTGAAAACGCAGGTGCATCGTTTTTTATACAAAAGCATACGCAACAATTATTGCAACAATCGCCTGCAATTGATACTGTTTTGTTAGCATGTACCCACTACCCTTTATTGGCGGATCAAATAAAGCAATGGCTACCCCAAAGTACCCGCTTAATCAGCCAAGGTCCAATTGTTGCGAATAGTTTAAAAGATTATTTGGCTCGACATAGCGAGTTAGCAGAACGTTGTACTCAAAACGGCAAACGTCAATTTTTTACAACGGATAGTGCGGTTGATTTCAACAACCATGCCTCCATTTTTTATGGAGAAGCCGTGCAATCCGTTCAAGTGCATTTAAAATAATTAGTTGTTGTATTTGTAAAAGCCTTCACCGGTTTTTCGGCCCAATTTCCCTTCTGCTACTTTCTGCTGCTGTATGGGCGAAGGTTTAAATCGTTCATGATTACCAAAGGCATGATAAATACTTTCTGATACAGCGTAGTTGATATCCATTCCAATTAAGTCCATTAGTTTAAATGGCCCCATTTTAAAACCTGCCGCTTCCATGGCTTGATCAATGGCAGAAATAGCAACGCCTTCCTTTTCCACCAATTGCATGGCTTCCAAATAGTAATGCCTTGCTACGCGATTTACAATAAATCCGGGCGCATCGGTACATAAAACCGGCACTTTGCCCATTTGTTTGCAAAGCTGCATCAATTGTTCGGCTATCGCCGGATGCGTTTGCGCGCCCTTGATTACCTCCACCAACTTCATAATGGGTGCAGGATTAAAAAAGTGCATGCCCAAAAAACGTTCCGGTTGCGGAATGGTTTCTTGAATTTTTGAAATAGACAGAGAAGAGGTGTTAGAAGCTAAAATAGTAGCAGGCCCGTTAATAGCGGCTAATTGATGAAAAACCTGCTGTTTTACCTCCGTTTTTTCAACAATGGCTTCAATGATTAAATCAGCCTTACATGCAGTAATATCTTGTATAAAGGTTAATCGCTGCATTGCCGCATGCGCAGCTTCAACAGTTAGTTTCTGCTTCGATACTAAAAAATCAAAGTTCTGTAAAATACTTGCTTTTGCCTTTTCTAATATCTGCGGTTGTACGTCAAATAAAATAGTGGTATATCCGCTACTAGCGGCCACTTGTGCAATACCGGCACCCATGGTACCCGCGCCAACCACGGCAATAGTTTGAATAGACATGCAATGTTTTAAAAGACTAAATTATACGGCACCCGAAAACTGCTTCAAAAAGCGAACATCATTTTCGCTGAACAAGCGTAAATCTTTGATTTGATATTTTAACATGGTAATGCGTTCAATACCCATCCCAAATGCAAAACCGGTGTATTTGTTGCTATCAATTCCGCAGTTGTCTAACAAGTTAGGATGCACCATACCGCAACCTAAAATTTCTACCCAGCCTGTATGTTTACACACATTACAACCTTTACCACCACAAATCAAACAACTAATATCCATTTCGGCACTTGGCTCGGTGAAAGGGAAATAACTTGGGCGGAAACGCACTTTTACATCATTACCAAACATCTCTTGTACAAAGAAATACAAGGTTTGTTTTAAGTCGGCGAATGAAACATTTTCGGCAATGTATAACCCTTCTACCTGATGAAAGAAACAATGCGCACGCGCACTGATGGTTTCGTTACGGTAAACTCTACCCGGACAAATAATTCGAATAGGTAAATTGCCTTTTTCCATTTCTCTTACCTGAACACTGGATGTATGCGTACGCAACAACCAATCGGGATTTTGAGAAATATAAAAAGTATCCTGCATATCTCTTGCAGGGTGATTTTCGGGAAGATTCAATGCCGAAAAATTATGCCAATCGTCCTCAATTTCGGGCCCTTCAGCTACGGCAAATCCAAGCCGTTGAAAAATGGAAACAATTCTATTACGTACTAAACTTATAGGATGGCGACTGCCCACCGGTAAAGGATCACCTGGTAAATGCATATCAATGCTAGAAGTAGCAGTGCCGGTTTCTGCCGTTCCTTGCTTTAGCGATTCGTATTTTGCTTCGGCTAAGGTTTTAAATTCGTTTACAATTAATCCAAACTCTTTACGCTTTTCGTTTGCCACATCCTTCATGGAGGCCATCACTTCTTTCACTAATCCTTTACTGCCTAAATATTTAATACGAAAAGCTTCGGCTTCTTCTTGCTTACGAGCTACAAACAGATCAATCTCCTGCTTATAAGTTTCAATTTTTTGTAAAATAGATTCCATACCGCAAAAATAAGGAAATGCGGGTATCTCGCCCATAAATAGCCAAATAGGCTGAAAATTAAAAAACCAAAGGTTTGAAATATTTTTTTACTAACAGTTGTTAGTTTTTTATGTACATTAGCGAATAAAATTACAACGCATGACAGTACATGATTTGGAAAAATCATTTCAATCGAGGATTGATGCCGAGGTAAAAATTGAGCCGAAAGAATGGATGCCTGAGGCTTATCGTAAAACCAATATTCGCCAAATAAGCCAACACGCCCATAGCGAAGTGGTAGGTATGTTGCCTGAAGGCAATTGGATTACGCGTGCTCCCTCGTTAAAAAGAAAAGCCATTTTGCTTGCTAAAGTGCAAGATGAAGGCGGGCATGGATTATACCTTTATGCCGCAGCCGAAACATTAGGCATGAGTCGCGATCAAATGATTGCCGATTTACATAGCGGCAAAGCTAAATACTCTTCCATTTTCAATTATCCAACTTTAACCTGGGCCGATATCGGTGCTATCGGTTGGTTAGTGGATGGAGCAGCCATCATGAATCAGGTGATGCTTACCCGCACCTCCTACGGCCCCTACGCTAGAGCCATGGTGCGCATTTGTAAAGAAGAAAGTTTCCATCAACGCCAAGGCTTTGAAAGTTTATTGGTTTTATCAGGAGGTACAGACGAACAAAAAGCAATGTGCCAAGACGCCATCAATCGTTGGTGGTGGCCCAGCTTGATGATGTTTGGCCCTAAAGACAGTGAAAGTACCAATAGCGATCAAAGCATGAAATGGAAAATCAAACGCAAAAGCAATGATGAACTACGTCAAAATTTTGTGGATATGATTGCCGAACAAATTAAAGTTTTAGGTATGGTATTACCTGATCCACTTTTAAAATGGAATGAGGCAAGAAAACATTACGACTTTGGCCCTATTGACTGGGATGAATTTTGGAATGTAGTAAAAGGCAATGGCACTTGCAATAAGCAGCGTTTGGAGGCTCGTAAAAAAGCGCATGAAGAAGGTGCTTGGGTGCGTGAAGCAGCCTTGGCCTATGCGGCAAAGCAACAAGCAAAACAACTGGCAAAGGCGGTTTAACCCAACAACATAACAACCATCACAATTAATTAAAACGAATTATTATGAGTTTTTTTGGCAGAAAATTCTTCTATGGCGATATTCCTGAAGATCAAGCAGGCGGATCAGGCGCTCCAACAGCCGATGCCGGCGATAAGGCTAGTTGGCCGCTTTGGGAAGTGTTTATCAGAAGCAAGCAGGGTTTAGATCATAAACATGCAGGTAGCTTACACGCAACAGATGCGGCCATGGCGCTTGAAAATGCACGTGATGTGTACACCCGCCGAATGGAAGGCATCAGTATTTGGGTAGTGGAGAGTAAACATATTCATGCAAGTAATCCCGATGAAGCAGATAGCTTCTTTGAACCGGCTAATGATAAAGTGTATCGACATCCAACTTTTTATCAATTACCCGAAGCCGTTAACCACATGTAATGGGTTTTGTTTAAATCAACTGCTTAACTAGCTTTATTCATTTGAAAAATTTTTTACGTGTCAGCCGTTTACCATACCACTAACAGTTTTTGTCAATATTTACTGCACCTTGCAGATACTACCCTGATTTTAAGCCAACGCAATGCCGAATGGTGTGGCCATGGCCCGGTATTGGAGCAGGATATTGCCATTACGAATATTTCGCTCGACTTATTAGGTCAATCACGCAACTTTTATCAATTGGCAGCAACCTTAATGGGTGAAAATATTCAAGAAGATCAATTAGCTTTTTTACGAACCGAAAGGCAATTTGCCAATTTGTTATTAACCGAATTACCTAAAGGCGATTGGGCACAAACCGTTTTGCGTCAATTCTTCTTCAGTCAATTTCAACAGCTTCAGCTTGAGCAATTATCCCAACACCCAAATGAACAACTTGCTGCAATGGCTGTTAAATCACTCAAAGAAACCCAATATCATTTAAGGTGGAGCCGCGAATGGGTAATTCGCTTAGGTGACGGCACAACCGAAAGTCACCAACGCCTATCAGATGCACTTACAGCGATTTGGCAATATACAGGAGAAATGTTTATTGCTGCTCCTTATGAAATTGCTGAAAAACAAGATCCGGGCAATTTACACGCAGCTTGGATGGAAAAAGTTAAATCTTGTTTAGCCGAAGCAAACCTAACTAATTTGCAACAGCTACCCGACTTTATGCACCAAGGTGGTAAAATAGGAAAGCATACAGAGTATATGGGATATATATTAACAGAAATGCAGTATTTACAGCGCGTATATCCTAATTGCGAATGGTAAGTAAAAACAATCTTCAATAATAATGACCAGCCTCGAAACCGAGTTATCAGCCGGAGAACAGTTAATATGGCAGTTAATTGAGTCGATACCCGACCCCGAAATTCCGGTATTGTCGATTGTAGACCTGGGTATTATTCGGGGAGTTAGTTTAGAACAACATCACGATCTTCAAAAAGCCATCATCACCATTACCCCCACTTATACCGGCTGCCCCGCAATGGATATGATTGGTATGCAAATCAAAACGCTTTTAGTAGCCGAAGGATTTGAACTAGTTGAAATTCAACAAACGCTTTCTCCGGCATGGACTACGGATATGATGAGTGAAAACGGAAAAGAACAATTAAGAATTTACGGTATTGCACCACCCGATAATCGTTTTAAAATACCGCAAGATGGCGTAACCTGTCCGCAGTGCCAATCCTCCAATACAAGAGTGCTAAGCGAATTTGGCAGCACCGCATGCAAGGCGCTTTACCAATGTAATGACTGTAAAGAACCATTTGATTATTTTAAGTGCCATTAGTACTTGTAATTAATGCAAAAGCGTTAGCACGACTTTTTTTCCTTAATTTGCCGACCTAAAAATTTTTGTTTTGGTATGAAATATCTTCGAATTATCGCTTTTATAATTACTGTTAACTTTTTTGGAACCCAAAGTTTTGGTCAGGCTGCACAAAAGTCTCCGGTAAAAAAACCTGTAAAAAAAGTAATGGCAAAAAAGCCCATTGCTGCGGTGGCTAAAAAAGCAATCGAGCCTGTTGTGATAGATACGAGTATTCGTATTAAAATCACCACCGAGTTTGGGGTAATGATTTTAAAATTATCAGATAAAACACCATTACACCGCGACAATTTTGTAAAGCTTGCCGGTTCTCATTTTTATGATAGTTTGATTTTTCATCGTGTGATAAACGGCTTCATGATACAAGGCGGTGATCCTAATAGCAAAACATCGCCAACCGGCGAAATGCTTGGCGCAGGAGATATTGGCTATACCATCCCAGCCGAATTCGATTCTACTTTGTTTCACAAAAAAGGTGCCTTATGCGCAGCGCGTACCAATAACCCTGAAAAAGCAAGTAGCGGCTGCCAATTTTATATTGTGCAAGGTCGCCTCAGTAGTGATGCCGAATTAGATAATATTTCAAGGGGTACCGGTGTGTATTATTCAAAGGCTAAGCGCATGACTTACAAAGTAAAAGGCGGTACGCCATTTTTAGATATGAACTATACTGTTTTTGGAGAAATAGAGAGCGGCTTTGAAGTGATTGATAAAATTGCTTCCGTTCCAAAAGATGGTCGCGATCGCCCATTAGACAATGTAAGAATGTTTGTAGAAGTACTCGGACGTGAAAACCAAAAACAATAATTGAAAGTTTGTTATCTTGCAAACAGATATATTTTAACAACAATAATTAAAAAGTCTAATTATTATGAATATTCCCGCTAATCTCAAGTACACAAAAGAACACGAATGGGTTTCTTTAGAAGGAAATGTTGCTACCGTTGGTATTACTGATTTTGCGCAAGGCGAATTAGGTGATATCGTATTTGTAGATATCAATACAAAAGGTAAAGCTTTAAATGCAGAGGAAGTATTTGGTACAGTTGAAGCGGTTAAAACAGTAAGTGATTTATTTTTACCGGTTGCAGGTACGATTATTGAAATCAATCCGGCATTAGAAGCTAATCCCGAATTAGTAAACTCCGACCCTTATGCAGGTGGTTGGATGATTAAAATGACCGTGAACAATACCGACGATGTGGCTGCGTTATTGGATGCAGCGGGCTATGCCGCTTTGGTAAGCTAATGAATAACACATCCAACGATTTAACAATGTCAACTTTTACAACACAGGAAAATACCCTGCGGTTTAAACAATTTATACCAGGCATCGCCTGGTTTTTGTTTGTATTGATATTAATTTGTATCCCCGGACAAAGCTTGCCCGAAACCAATTGGCTAAACCTGATTAGTTTTGATAAGCTCGTTCACGGCCTCCTGTTTGGCGGTATTGTATTTCTATTTTGCCGACCCTTTTCAAAAACCACTATTTCAATACCCGTTCGATTAAAGTGGTTTGTTTTGATCACTTTTATTACTTGTTTCTGGGGATTGGGAACCGAACTCATTCAACGCTATTTTGTACCGGGCCGCCAATTTGATATGGTAGATTGGGCTGCCGATTCACTAGGTTCAATAGCTGCTTTTTTCGTTGTTCAACGATTTTTTTTAAAAAGCCAACCCAAAACACCTAGCGTTTAAATCATTTATTTTCAATTTGTTGTAATATTTGTAGCCATTTATTTCGCAAGCAATTGGTGGCACGCAATAAAAAAAAGCAGGATTTTTGAAGCCAAATTCAAAAATCTTATCTACATTTATATCCACATCCGTACCAATACCCACCGAACAGCCACCCTTATTTCCAATTTTATTACTCGATAAACCTGCAATTTACTTGTCTGGAAAGACATGATTTGTTGTAACGCAAATCCAACCTTACAAAAACTGTTGACGCATTAATCCGGTATCAAAGAAAAATCAAGCAATTGATTAATCTCACCCAATGATACACAACATGAAAAGTACAACAGTAATTTTAGCCTTTAT